>JALFZG010000001.1 GCA_022784645.1 Bacteroidales bacterium | reverse complement strand
TATGCCCCTCAGATGCCCAAACCACTGCCTCAAATGCTCCATCTGGCGATAAAAAACGCTCCTGAACACATGAAAGCGGCCATTTCGAATTCGCTGTTTCCGGCCTTCGGTTCGCTCATGCACAATGTCGGATTCCGTTATCCGGACAACGTTTTCCACGAACCGCACTTCATGTGCGGGCTGATTGGCCCAATGAGTATAGGTAAGGGCAGCATCAATCCAATTTAGCCTAAAAAGCCCTGAAAGCACACATTCTTCCCGTTTGGAGGTGTATCAATATAGCGCCTACCTCTTTGTGGAGATAATCATAAAACTCACGGCAAACATAGCTATCAGTATGCCGATGATAATGTTGTTGGTCAGCGCCTCGCCAAAGACCAATGTGCCTACAAGAATAGCCGTTATGGGTTCAAACACACCCAGCACAGATGCTTTCGTAGCGCCGATATTGCGGGTGGCGACAGCGAGTGTGGCAGTCGATACGATGGTGGGCAGAATAGCCAGTCCCACTAAGTTCAACCAATCGAGCTTGGTTTCGATGCCCTCAGTGAGGTTCTCGCCCGAAGCGACCACCCTGCTCAAGAAGAAAATCGCACCAACAATCAGCACATAGAATGTCAAGAGCGAGTTAGACATATTGCTGATGGCCTTGCTGCGGTTGATAATGACGATAAAGAAAGCATAGGACAATGCAGAGGCCAATGATAGCAACACACCAATCGGGTCAATCTTCTGAGTAGAGTGGCTCTGGGTCATAATGATGACGCCCACGAACGTGGCGGCAATGGCGACCCAAACCTGCCAAGAGGGGACGACACGCAAAAAGACCATAATCAGCGCCACTAACACCGGGTAGAGGAAAACAAGTGTTGTCGCCAATCCAGATGGGATGTAGTTGTATGCTTGGAACAGGAAGGTACTGCTGGCCGTGTAGAAAACACCAAGAACGAGCAGTATGCCAGCTTGCTTCCACGACACCTTGAAATCATGCCTGTCGGATAACAGAAAGGCTCCAAGTATCAAGACTGCGATACCATACCGAAAAAAAAGTATAGACTCAACGGGCGTCCCATTCTTGATCAAAGGTACGCCAAAAAGTGGGTTAAGCCCGTAGGCAATACCTGCGATAATACCCGCAGGATAACCAATTAACGCTTCTTTGCTTAACTTTTTCATAATTTCTCTATTCTACCTATTGGCGGAATTCCGTTAGTGCGTACTTAAAATCAAACAGGCGGCAGAGCCGCCCGCTTGAAGAGTTCATACTATCGTTACTTATTTGATTTGCTGACCGGTGAGGGTGTAGGTGGCATCGGCATTATGGATGACAACCTTTCCGTCCTCAAAACGCTTCTGAGCGGCTGATTCAGTCGGCACCTCCTCTACCTGCGAATAGACTTCGTATTGCGCAGAGAGATCATCGATATAGAACTGACCGGAAGCAGAGAGGAAATTATCGCGGCGGTCCAAGCGGAAGCCCATAAACTGATAATCCACTCCGGCAGGAAGCACCGACAGATCCACGTTCTGATACTTCCACCCCGCATAATCGAGGTCGCAGATCTTCACGTACTGGTAGTCGCCATCGGTAGCATACACCGCATAGAGCACGTTGAACGAATAGTCAGAGAACACCTGCATAGCCAGATGCGACACGCAATTGCTCTTGATGAAGTTCGGGTCAAGAACCTGGAAACGTGCTTCACCGGCAAGGTCGGTAAAGGTATATGAGAACTGATTCGACGCTTGTCCGGATATTTTCTTAGACGTATTGCGGAGCGTAGAAGCCTTGCTCACATAGAGCGAAGCGGCCGTATCTCCGCGGAAGAAGAGCGTATCGAGCGGATTGACCACAGGCACCGTAATGCTCTGGGCTGCCTCCGTACGGAACGGAATCTCGATGGTCTGATTGAGATAAATACCCTCCTGATCCTTGATGTTGGGCTTGAGAATCAGTTTATAATCCGTATTGGGCAAGAGCGGATTGGTGAGTTCAAACGAGGAATAGCCATACGGTTCGGGCGCTTTGTTGGCGGAGAACGAACGGGTATTGATAGCTTGCTCCGTGCCCGCCGCATCCACTACCGCTACATTGGCTTTCACCGTACTGCCCACGATAGCCTGATCGTAGATCGTGATGAACGAAGGCTGAAGCGGCACATCTGCAGCTCCTGCTGCAGGATACGATTGCAAGAAACGAATCGAACCGCGGTTCATGGTGCGGAACGAGAAGGAGAACGGAGCGGTCATGTGGTTGGGATAATTGGTATCCGGATGGCAAGCCCCCGTACCGATAGTAATCGTATATTCCGTACCGGGCTCAAAACGCGAAGCCGGGGCAAAACGCATCAGGCGCGAATCGTCTTCCCAACTGATGGTGCCATCTACGTGGGGCGCGATGGAGAAGGCTGCCTCCGTAGAATCGGTATTCATATCCCAGCTGAAGCGAACCGTGATCTCCGTGCTGACAATCTGGCTGTCCGTAAGCGCTACGTTGGGCGTATAATCAATCACGGTAGGCGGCGTACTGCGCTGCAGAGTCAAGAAGAAATTGCTATAAGCGATATGCCCGTTTTCCACCGTTATGGTATCCACTGCCGAATAATAATCAGCAGCATTTGCCTCCACGATATATTGTCCCGGCTGGATATACCAGAAGAAAAAGACGCCATTATAGAGGGTATCAGTAGTATATGTCTGAAGCACATTACCGCTCATATCCTTGAGCGTTACCTGTCCGCCGAGGATGGCTCTGCGCTCGTCAGCCGTACCGCGATGATACGATATAGCAGGGAACTCATGCTTGCGATACGCATCGCGGAGCATGCCGCCCACCGCACCATACGGAAGCGTCTGATTCAAGAAATACTCCATAAATGTTTCTGCGAAATAAAACGACTCACGATAGCGGTAGTCCATATTGAGCAGACGATAGAGCGTAGGTCGATAATCATGCATCTCGCCCTCAGAGATCGTACCGGGCACACGCAGGTTGCGGAGCACGCCATAGCCGTTTGACCAACCCATAATCTGTCGCGCAAAGGTCTTATCGCCCCAAATCTGCGGCACGTGAGAGAACGAACTCACCTGATTCTCATAAAGCCTATCGCCCATGAGCGTGGTGATAGCGCGTCCCTCATCAGAGCGCTGGTTCATATCCGGATAGGTGTAGGTGTCATTGGCATTTCGGCCGGCATACAGCTGCAAGATATAATTGGATGGCGCACCGGCATTGGTATGGATAGAAAGCATGAAATCGGCGTTGTAGGCATTCGCTTCAGCAACGATGGCCGAGAGGGCGCGGTCGTCAATTTCGCGGTTGAGAGTGCGGGAGAGCATGGTCTGCATTCCGAGGTTGCGGAGCATCGTATCCAGGCGCAAGCCCTTGGTGAGGTTCGACGATGACTCCCAGAATCCGAGGGTGTCGCCTGCTGCAAACGGATAAGCAGCAATGCCGCGGTCGTCACCCGAATACCCGCCATGACCGGGGTTGATATAGATGCGTATCTGCGAAGGTTCAGTCTTGGGAGCGCGCTGAGCTGCAGGCAACTTACGCAACATCTGAGGCGCAAGACGAAGTTCCGGCAAGGCCCTCAGGATGGGCTCTTCGGTGAGGTTGAGCTGCAAGAGGTGCATCTCGCCATCGAGCGTGGCATACACTACCCTACCGTAGCGAGCCGCTGCAGAGGGCTGCATACCCATTTCTGCGGGCTCCGTAAGCGGCTGAAGGAGCGAACCATCGGCTTTGGCAATAGCGATGCACGAAGAGAGATACTGATGACCATCCGAGGTCTCCTGATGACCAATCACGTAATCATCACCATACCACCGAGGATACATGAGCGCACCTACATTGGCGAGGATATGACCCTCCAAATCGCAAATCTCTGTACCATAGCGGGTGTTATAGAGAATGCGCGTGCCATCGGGCGATATGGATGACCAGATATAGTTCTCCTTTCCGCGCGGACGAAGCACCGTATGCTTGCCATTGCGGTAGAGATTGATATCGAGGTTATCGTTGGTTACGTAGAGTTGCGGATTGGCAATCGACGTATGCAAGTCTATATCCTCTGCTTCCAGATAGGTCACTACAGCGCCATCGGCAGAGAGTTGCGGAGCAAAGCCATGGCCGAGCACCTGATTGCTGACTACGCGGATTGGCTGAGCGAAAGCAGCCATACAGAGCAGGAGGGCTGACAGAATGAAAATTTTTCGCATGGGATGAGATTTTATGTTGAAATAACGATTTTTTGAATGCAAATAGAAAGAACCAATGGTAAGGAAATGAATTGCCCCACCTTAAGGATGGAATCGTAGGTTAGTCAATGCGTTGTCCTTGGGCATTATACGTGCGACCTGCGATGGTGATGATTACCTGTCCGTCTTGGAGCTTCTTCACCCGCGCTCCGGCAGGGAGATGGTCGAGCGCAGATACGGGGTCGGTAATATCCTTATAAATCAAGCTGATGCCATCGAGCCAAATATGGTGCTGGCCCTCGGTAGTCGTTGTTTCGATAGGGAAACGCAGGTAATCAAAAAAGAGTGGAAAAATGGCAGGATCATTGCCTACAAGGTCGTTAATTGAAATATCCACTATGGTGCGCTCACCTTGAGTAAACGTCTGCGTACTTACATAACTCGCAGAGGCAGTAAGGTTGCATGGACGGATTCCTACTGTAATCTTCTCCACAACGGCATCGGTGCGAAACACCACGCGAACGGTGTCGGGCAACGAATAGAGCGGTTCGGTATTGCCCAAACGGATATACGGACCGCGGGCAGACTTATAAGTGAACTGCAAATCTACGGGAGCAAGCGTATCATCGGGCACCACCAAAGTAGGGTTGAATCCGCTCGAAGCCTTCAGTTCCCAGCGGGCAGGCTCGCGGAAATCGCTCCACATCTGCTCGTGGTGCTCAGGCATTTCTACATGTACACGGATAGTATCTGCAAACTCGCCCAAAGTGCCAATGATATCGGCATAGCCGTTGCTCACACCTATCACCGCCCCCAAATCAGATACAGTAGCCACTTCCGGCTGGAGCGACTCCCAGCTGAGCGCGCCCGCATGGAGGTTCACGGGTGAACCATTGATCTTAGCTTGCACCTCAATGGTATAAGGGTGGATATGATCGCGGAGAACACTGTCAAGACGAATGGAAATAGGTGCGGAGTCGATGATTCTTACGGTCAAATCAGTTGTGCTGTTTCCGAGCGTAGCATGGAGCACACCACCATTGGCTCCCGTAGCAAAGAAGCTGCCATCCGGCAGAATCTCGCCTACCGACGAGTCACACGAAAGCACTACGCCCTCCACTTCGGTATTCACAATCAAGCCGTATTGGTTGTAGCCTAAGAAAGAAGGGGCAGCCATACCATATCGCGGGAGAATGCAAATGGGATTACGCGCGGCAATAGCAGCAACCGTGGTATCCGGGCCCGGTACGTTAGCTACAACGAACATACCATTTCCGCAAGCGCGCTCCTGGCCATCCGAACCATTGTTCATCGGTCCGAACGGGTTCAGATACATACAGCTGGAGCCGCCGCCATCCCAGTTAACAGCCTTATAGGCGCCAAAATGCTGGAGGATCTCCGCAAGCACCTTGGTGGTGCAACCTTCGGATACACCGCGGCCATCCACTACAAGGAAATACAGCACATGGCCGTTCTCGCTTGCACCAAAGGCCGTACGCGGGTGTTTTTCGTTCCAGAAATTCGACTGCTCCACCTCGCCATTATTGAGGATCATGGCATAGTTATCACCGCCTACGCAGTTAGATGCATTCACCACCTGATCATCTATTTTCAGTTGGAGATTGAGGGTGACCGTATCGCCAATATTGAGGGTATTGAGCATATCGGCCATAGTGCCATGACCGGAGAGCACAGCCTGTCCAGCGGGGATGGCCATCGAGCCGATATTCACCTGCTTATCGGTAATCTTAGCCTGCAAGGTAGCCGAAGTATGCCATTCGTTTCCGGGCAGCAGCTCAATCAAGAGCTCGGTGCCGTAAGCATTGGTGAGAGTGGTAGCCGCATTATGCTGGTTATAGAGTACGAGTTGGTTTTCTTCTCGCTTATAATTTACGTGATGGATGTTGAGGGTGGTATCTGCGAGCACGAGTTTGCCCGAGAATCGCCCGAGGGTGCCGAGTAAGCCATGGAATTGCTCATCTACAGCGCCAATAAGCCGGTTGTTATTAGGCGTATAGCAATATTCATTGTTGGCGATAGTGAGGCCGATAGGACGACCTACATCACCTTGGGTAACGAAGAAATCGCCATTCGTTCCGGCAAAATAAACCTTCGTATCGGTCGATTTGCGTTTGGCCATCGATGAGGGACGTTCGGTGCCAATCAACTTGCCCGAACCGAGTACCTGCTCGATGGAAATGTTCGGATGGTCAGTATCTACGGTGAGCAACCAGCAGTCCAGTCTTCCGCCTGCACCGGCTGTCTTATTCATTCTCAGCTCAAACATGGTAGCACCCGGACCAGCAGGAAACATCGACAGGGTATCGATTCGATAATCTACGCCATTTAAATAGATAGCATGCGCCGAAAGCGCTGCTACACAAGCAACAAGTAAAAGTGAAAAACGCTTCATGATACTGACAAAAATAAAATAGAGAAGGTATATAGGGAAAATGTTATTCAGCAGAAAGCTATGATAACAGGTTATTGAGAAAATTGATAAACAAATATCGATTTGAAAAAAGAAAAGGGGCGACGGCCGAACCGCCGCCCCTTAGTATGTTCGAACAGATGTTCGGTTAATGCATTACTTCTCTACCGTAGTACCAAGTACATTGTAGCGAACACCATTCTTGATGATGTAAACCTGACCGTTCTCAACGATCTTCGTTACATTACCAGCTTCGGTATTCTCCAAACCAGTAGCCACAGCTTCAACGGTAGCCGTCATAGCGTTGAGGTCAACGGTAATGTTGTAGGTACCCGGAGCGATGGTGAGGCAGAGCTCGCCAGCAGCAAGCGGAGCAACCGTGCCATCAGCTACGAGCTGGTTGTTCTCAGCACCACCGAAGCGGTTGGCGTTTACAAGATCCCAATTATCGGACTGAACAGTCGTGAATGCGAAGTAGCTGGTAGCAGCCGTGAAGGTGAACTCACCCTTGAATACGTTCTCAGCAGTCTTCGTCATAGCAATGCCTTCAGCAGGCTTCCAACCCTGGTTGTCGCCAATCTCATAGAGATTTTCGATAACAGTAGGACCTGCTTCCTTACCGGTGAACTCATATACACCATAACCATTATCACCTGCATAGAGGTAGATGGTAGCCTTATTGCCGTTTACTTCTACAGAAGGAACAGCCGTACGGAAACCATTGGTAGCCGAACCCATACCGTTTGCCGGGAAGTACCAGAGCGGCTCAATACCAGAGAAGGACTTCGATGAGTTAGCAAACTTATAGAGAGCAAATGCAGAAGCCGGTGTACCTACGGTATTGGTAGCTGCCATTACCATGAAGTAATCGTCGCCTACCTGGAACTCGCAGATACCATTATGACCAACATTCATCTTGCAGGTATCGCCCTCGTTGTTTACAACATTTACACCACTTGGGCTGTTGATGAAGTCATCAGCAAGCATACCATCCATATCGTAGAGCATCGGGAGGGTATTCCAACCATCTACATAGAAGTAGTCTGCGTCAACCGGGAAGATTTGCGGAGCCGTACCAAAATTAGTTACAGAAACAGCGCCATCCTTAATAAGGAGTGACTGGTCAGATGAAGGATCGGGAGCGCAGTCAATTTGCTCAGCAGCACCTGCTACACCATTGGAGATGGTCCACTTATAAGCGTAGAAGGAGTTAGCGTCAGCAGCCATAACGATAGCGTCGGAATTAACGTCGCCATAAACGCCGAATGCGTCGAAGCGGCCACCCCAAGAGCGGCTGCCATCATCTGCGATGGTTGCGAAGTTATCGTTGTCAACCAGTTTCTCGTCGATGAGAAGGGTAGCAGCACCCGTGGTGAGATCCACCTTGTAGATCATGAAGTGCTGAGAACCAGAGATACAAGCGCCGATGAGGCAGTTGCCTGCACCATCGAACTTGATATCATTGAATGCAAGCGTTACAGCAGCCTTATAGGAGTTGTCAGTCGTATCAAGTGCCTCAAAGAGATGTTCACCAGTAATCACGATAGGATCAAGCATCTCAGCTGTAGTACCATTTACAGGAATAATTGCACCAAGCGTACGGTTGATGAAGTACATGATACCATCCTTAGCAGCCATACCGCGAACAAAACCAGTAACACCGGGCTTGTTAGCTTCGTAGTTATCCTCCGTTACAGAGATCACCCACTTGTTCTCGAGGGTATATTCGCCATTTGCACCACGTGCGGGATAGTTATATTGATCCTTTACGCCCAACATAATGTGCTCAATACCAGCAACATCACCTACAAGCTGATACTTGTTATAGTATCCAAGGATAGCCGTAATATTAACCTTATCACCTACCTTGAAGGTGGAATCAACAGACATTCTGTAGCACTGGAGCGTATCAACACCATCGGTTACGTATGGGTTGTTATATGAGTCGAGCGAAGTAATCTTCAAGCCCATGAACGAAACGCGGGTAAAGAGGTTACCCTCGGTGCATGCTGAAGCTAAGCTCTCATAAGGAGCAGCTGCAGGAAGAGTAGATGCTTCAGCAGAAACTTCTACGCCATTCTTGAGCTCAGGAGCACCACCATACATTACTTTCATACCGCTGACAACAACCTTATCGCCTACGTTGAAAGTAGGATTAGCCTTCATGTACAGAAGCAGACCACCGGTAGCATCCTGAACGTAAACGTTCTTTCCATTGATATAGGTTACAACGCCAGAAGCCTTGGTATTCGTATTATCAGCCATAGCCTTAACCTCAGCAAGAGTCGGGATATACTCAATCCACTTAGCATAGAGCGTACCAGTGGTAGTAGAATCAACAGTCGTTACCTTAGCGCCGGAGAAATCAGCAGCAGCATACCAACCATCGAAGGTGTTGTTTGCCTTATACGGCTCATTGAGCGTAAAGGTACCGGTCGGGTTAGTAGGATTAGCAAAAGCGTTTTGCCAAACAGCAGAATAAGCGCCATAAGTACTTACACCGCAAGTTGCAAAGTTAGCAGACTTCGGCCAACTAGCGCGCTGACCATCGATGAAGAAAGCGCCTACGGCATAACGCCAAGCAGCACCTGAACCAGCTGCAGCCAGCGAAGATGCACCTTCAGCAGCCTGAGCAGCATGAACGCTCATGATGTATGTCATAAGCCAGCCCCACTTTGCCGTATCAGCAAAGCAGTTTTCAGGATTATTCAGTTTTGCGCAGATACCCGCGGGAGCACCGAGAGGTTCAGCCAGTGCCTTGTATTCTGCGAGCGTGCTGAAATCCGTAGCACCAGACTCTGTCATGAACGTAGCAAACATCTCATCAGGAGTAGTCCAACCATACGTATTGGCAACGCCACCATTGAGCTCATACGTAATACCAGCACCCGGAGTAACAGGGTCGCTACCACCGGTAGTATCAGCTAAAAGGCGATACAGCTGAACAGGCTCTTGACCGCTCTTATAGAAGCGGAAACGAAGTTGGTCTGCTGCTTTATTAAAGCGCATCGAAACAACAGAATCCGGTCCAATAACCTGATACATCTTTACTGCAGAATCTTCATAAGCGAGATCTACACGAGTAGCAGTTGTGACGAACTTCAGAGCGTTTGAATAGGTCGGAGCTGATGAACCAGAAGAGATGTACTTGCCATCATTGGTACCACCATTTACCATTACAGAATAGCCACCATCTGCAAGAGCTGCAATAGTGAGAGTCACACCGGTGTAATTTTGAATTACACCATTGGTGATAGTTACAGCTTCAGATCCTAAAGCAGCATCTACACCAGTAAAGGCATAAGGAGTAGCCTGTGTCTCACATACGAGCACATACTCACCAGCCCAATCTGCAGGAGTTTCCGTTACTTTAACGTAATCAGCTGCAAACATGCCCATTGCCATAAAGACAACGGCAAATAAAGAAAAGATTTTCTTCATAAGTTTGTGTTTTTTGTTAATAAATTTTGCTTCCTTCTCCCAGAGGACACGTCCCCCGCGACTCGGAAAAGCGTTAAGTGATTAATGAATTATATAAAAATCTTAGAAATATAATCTCGTTATTCTAAGAAGGTTATTCATCGAAATTCAGACAATTAATCTGCGGGCGTACCGAGAATCGTAAATTTCTTTCCGCCTCGGTAAATGAAGACCTGACCGTTCTCCACCACCTTTACTGCTTTATCCAAAGGCAGATCGGTAACGGTAGTCGGAGCAGTAACCGTAATCATCACTACCTCAGACGGGTCAGTAAGGCCGGTGTCGGCTACTGCCTTCACGCGGATATAATACGTACCCGGTTCTACATCCGTATAGGTATAAGAATAGGTGTATTCATCGGTTTTCTTAGCGGTCGTCTGACGAGCCGGGAAAGCGGTAGAAGTAGAGAGCTCTACTCGGAAACCCGACGAAAGTTGTTCGCGCCATTCTACCGTCACCTTATCATCCGAAATCACCTCACCATTCGAAGGACGAAGGATTTCCGGAACAGGCACCTCGATTGCATGCGTACGAATCTTCACGATATTCGATACAGCTGCATGATTGCCAAACGTTACCTTCACGCGAATGAAATAGAAGCTCGATGCTTTCAGTATCGAATCTGCTACCTGGCAACGCGGAATCGTAGTGGTATCGGTCCAGATAATTTCGTTCTTCTTAAAGGTATTGGCCGTAGCCACCTCAAAGTAATACGTTGCATCTGCAGCCTGCACGCTATCGCAGATAATCACCGGACGGAAGTCCACATCGCGTTCGTCGTCAGCCGGCGAAAGGATAGTGAACAGTTTTACGGAGAACGAAGCCACCTCTGAATACGTATCCTCCTTATTAATACTACGCGTGCGCACACGCCAGTAATAGGTAGAGTCGGCTTGAAGCATGGCTAAGTCTGACGATTTCATCTCGGGGCGAATCGTCTCTGCCTCGTAATCAATCGTAGAGAAATCTGCCATACGCGAGAGTTGGAAGAAATACGAGTCAGCACCTGCGGGAGAGGTCCAAGAGAACGTAGTAGGCATCAAAGTATATGCACTATCAGCAGGATAGTTGAGTTGCGCAGCCACGCTATTGCCCCAAGTGGTATTGCCGAGCGTACGAGCCGGATACTCATTACCATATCGGTCTAATACCGCTACGGCATATAGTCCCGTCAGCCCTGCGGGCAGAATAAACGAAGGCGAATACGTAGTGCCTAAGAGGTAACGGCTGGAACCTACGATTCCCTCCTCCCCTACACTATCCTGAGGAATGCAATATACGGCATATCGTAAGTTGGATGCCGGAGCCGTCCATCGGAGCAGACTGCCGCTAAGTTGCATATTCCTTACATACAAGCAGGTATCCGTTCTATACCACGACATCATCGGTACGAGGGCCGGATGCGGGTTGACCGTATTGCGCATATAGCGGATAAAACCATAGGTATTCAATCCCTTGCTGAGCGAATACAAGCACGTACCGGGAGCTCCCATCATATCGTAATCTCGCGTGAGTTGCACCTGATTGCCGATCTCATCTGCATGATACTGCGCAGAGGTGCAAGTGGCCGTATTCGGCACAAGTGACGATAAGGTAGGGCTGGCATACATATGGCGGCCAAAATGAGCTCCCATCTTGCTCCACCATTCGGATAGTTGCGCAAAATCATTACCCGAACCAATCTTCCAATACAGCTGCGGAGCCATATAGTCGATGGTCTTTTGATCATACCATGCGAGCGGATCAGAATAGATACCATTGTATTGCCAATCCGACCCTACGGGACACGGCTCAACACCATATACAGGAGCCGAGGTAGAAGCCGTACCGGCCACACCGGCTGGTCCGATACCAAAGCGTACATACGGCTTGATAGCCTTAATGGAGTCGTGCACCATTCGTACCATCTCGTTTACCTGCGCCCGGCGCCAATCGGCCCTATTGAGCGTAGTGCCCGAAGCCGAGTAATACGCATCATCATACGAATTCTGATAGCCCGACTGATAGAAGTAATCATCAAAAATAACGCCATCAATATCGTAGTTGCGCGTTACGTCAGCCACCACAGCTGCGATACGTTCTTTCACGGCTGGTAAACAAGGGTTAAGAATCTTGATACCTCCGCAATCCACTATCCAATCCGGATGGGTATTGGCATAATCGGTAGGAAGTGTACCATGCGTTTCTGCACTCGTAGAATAGCGATAGGGGTTCATCCACACATGCACTTCTATGCCTTTATTGTGGGCATACTCTATCAAGGTCTGAAGCGGGTCGTAAGATGGCGCATCGCCGCGTGTACCTGTCAGATACTTGCTCCAAGGCTCATATTGGCTGTTGTACATAGCATCGCAGAAACCGCGGACTTGGAAGAGTATGGCGTTCATATTTGCCACCTCTAATGAATCCACGATAGCGAGTAGCGACTGCTGCTGCAAAGCTTGTCCGGAAGCAGAGGTTTGCGAATGCGGATTCGGCCAATCAATCGCCCACACAGTAGTGAGCCATGCAGCTCTGAACTCGCGTTTGGGTTGCGCTTGCAAGCTGCCGGAAAAGACGGAGATGAGCAGGCATGCCATCAGCATACCTGCTACCCCGCGTAGCGAATATTTTGGTCGTTTCATCAAAATATTGAATCTGAGCATTAGAAGAGCTTCGAAGGCTCTTTGTTGATTGTTATACCATATACGTTTACGCCCTCAATCACCAATTCCACCTTAGCAGTAGCCGGGTTATAGCGATAGATGCCAGAGGGAGCAAGCGTAGAATCTTTGGCCGGATTGCGGAATGCAAAATATACGCAACGGCTGCTTTCGTCGAGTACCATCTGGCAGATTCCTACCGGCTCGGAGGCATACCCCTCCGTAGTGCGGTAATTACCCGAGAGATCACACTCAAAGCCGAGGCCTTCATACTTGAGCATATAGGGTGCAAGTGCTTTCTTCGACGAACCGATAGCTTCAAGTTCGGCGAGCGTACACTTATAAACTCCAGCATATCCGCCTGCGTCCATGATGCTGAAATAGAAGCTGCCATCGGTAGCGTCATACGCAAACGACTTCGGCCACATACCCGCTAATGCGATGCCGGCAGCAGGAGCCGGTTCGCCACCTGCCGTAGCAGCAGCCAGGATATCGGAGTCCTCAAAGCGGTAGAAACCATTGCCATTGTAGAACTTGCTCCAATACCATACGCCATCCACTTTCCCGAAGCATCCGCCAATAGCACCATAGCTCCAGCCGTTGTTGTAATAACCAAGCGTGGCGTTCTGTACGAAATAGGGGTTATCGGTCTTGCTATAAACGGCATTTCGGGTAGAAAGGGGCAGACGAACGATACCCGTATTACGGTTGGCAAAATAGAGGTTATCGCCTTCAATATAGCCGTAGAACGGATCGTCGAATGCAGCCTGTCCGGCATTGGTAATCATGGTCTCCACCTTGCTTCCATCCTTGGCTACAACGGAAATCTTACCATCACCCAAAACGCCATCCGCATCATCTACATAATAGTATTGCTTGCCGCAATCGAGTACGAATAGGTGCTCCTTAAAGAGCAGGTTGAAGGGGTGCTGACCCGAGGAAATATCCAAGTCAAACGAACTGATTTTCATGCCTTCGGGCGCATCGCTGATGAGCTTATACGCCATCAGATTACCACCTTGAACGGCATAATAGAGCGTAGGCACTTCTTGATTATAACCCACTTGTACGTTGAGTCGGCCCTCTTCAAGCAAACGACCGCCGAGCTTCACTTGCAAACGAACGGTTTGTGAACCTACGTTGGAGAAGATAAGTTCTCCCGGTAGCGAATCGGTGCAGGTAGTAATCTCCTCACCTGCTGCAGTCTTCGTTCCTTCAGGAAGAATCCAGTTATATTCAATATCCAAATTGCGCGGATTAGGCACCTCAAGCTGGAAGCTCACCTTGGAAGTGTTCACCTCGCATAGGTCGCCCTCAATCGGGCAGAGCGAGAGCAGGGGCTTGATATCCGATATCATGATTACCTGCGTCTTGGAAAACTCGCCAATAGTAAGTTTCACCTGATACGTACCGGCTTCTTCGTAGTATTTCTCTACCTTATCGCCTTTCATCTGACTACCATCGCCAAAGTCCCAAACGGCTTCACCCGTCTGAGAAGAGGTGTTGGTGAACGTAATCGTAGAGCCTACATAAAAATCGAGGTTGTAGTCACCATTGATCACATACTCAAACGATACGGGATCGCGCGGAAGGTCTTCTACGGTAGGCACATTATCAAAGCAGGAAACGGCCAAAAGCGGCATCGCTGCTATCATACAGATTTTGAGAATATGTTTCATTGCTGCAGGGTTTATCAGTTAATATCTACAGACTTTGACACCGTCTTACTATAGACATTATTGGCATCATATACGCGGAGCTCTGCATCAATCTTATACGTGCGGACATATTCCACATCGTAGTAACCATTGGCTGCGTTGTTAACGAGCTGCTCAAACGTAATCTGATTCCAGTAATAATCCATAGAGTCTTTCACCCAGGAGCAAATCTCGCTCTCGGGATTGCCATCTGTGGTCTTAAAGTAATACTTATATACATCTTCACCAGCATTCAAGTCGCGCGCAGAATCAGTATATTGCTTGAAGTCGTCCATATAGCCGAGGCCGAGGAGCATTTTTTTATAGTCAGCATACTGCATCTTATCATGCATGCCATCTTTAAAACTCTGCATAAAGCCTTCGCCAAAATACTGAATCATCTTAGCAGAATCAAAGGTAGTAGGCTGTACCCAACGCAAAGGGGCGAGCGTACCACTTACGGGGAAGGTGCCCTGGAAAGCGTAGGCATGGAGCGAGTCGTTCCAATACGCTTCATCGTGAGCATACGATTTGATTTTCTGAAGCACACGCTTATGCTCAGTTATACTGCTGGTAACCGAATAGGAGAACGTGCTAACCCAAGGGCAGATTACCGTTTGGTTAACCGTCTCATCCAAGCTATACCAGAGTTCAGAGTGGTCAATCTCCGTAACGGACGAGTAATATTGCGCGTTGAAGCCCAGTTCCGAGCCGGCCATCACAGCCGAACTCTCCAGCTCCCAATAGGCTTCAGGACCGACCTGACCGGTGATGCAGTTCTCATCGAACAGATCGTGCTTTTCGCAAGCAACCATCATGAACGAAAGGGCTGCAAGAAGGAATATTTTCGATTTATTCATATTCATACTTTCTAAAATTTAGCGATTAATACCATTCGATATTATTCGAGCACGCTGCCTTGCCGCTGGTATTGTAGGCCCAGATTACGCGTTTCTTAAGAATGCGGTAATCGAGAATCTTCTCGCCAGCCGCATTCGTGGTGTAATAACCAATGCGGTCGAGCTCTGCTTTGTTGTACTTGGTCTCGGTCTCCGTATCGGCATTAAGTCGGTTGACCCAAGCATTGGGCGAGAGACCTTTAGTAGGATCGCCCTCCACGTAATCTTCCGGTGTGCACCAATAGGCCTCATATAGGTTATACGGACGGCGGAGCGAATAGGTTTTGCTGAACGATTCTGCATCCCATTTCTTAGTAGAACCGTTGTGGCATTTTTTAATGGTATAAACAAACTCGTTGTTATACGTGATGCCGTTGGTTTCCGAGGAGTAGTTATAACGACGGAGGTCATTCCATTGCTCGGGTTGCAGATACATCGCTACGTACTTCTGCTGCATCAAATCAGCCAACGAGAAATCAGTTGCATTCATCTTCACTTCCCAGAAACGATCCATACGCGTTTGCGCATTACCTGAAAGACCAGTTTCCACTACGCCAAAACGCTTGAAGCTCTCGCGAATAGCTTCTTTAGTCGTGCTGTGAGCCCCTTGTTTATCACCAGCCCAATACTGCGCCTCTGCCTTAATGAAGAGGAGCTCTTCAGTCGTGATAAGGGCAATATAACCATCGTTTTTCGTATATGGATTGGTGCCTGCATCGGATGCAAAGAGATCCGGATAATAGGTCACCTTCATCGAGTTATCCATGCCGATATTGGCTTCGAGGTAACGGATCACGTCAGAGTTAGCCTGCGTACCCATCGAACGCGGTTTCATGATTCGTTCCGCACGTGGATCAAGGGCATAACCACGGTCGGTTTTCTTTACGTCATACGCACCTAAGATACCATACGCAAAGAACTTGGTAGGAATAGACGAAGCGAGTCGGTTATCGCGGCTCTCCCAAGAGTTGATCTTCGGAGCATAAGGTCCCCATGGGCAGTTCTGCTCAGGGCTGCTGCCTGCATCGTAATGATAGCGAGGCTCTTCCCATTCGGGGTCGTTGAGCACCTCATCTACCATGCTGATAATCTTATTGCAGGTAGCGGGGGTGTTGTCCCAGTTGGGCAATTTACGGAGCCAGAGGCGGCATCGGAGTGCCTTGGCATACAATCCCCATTTATGGATATCGCCGGCATAGATGCGGTCCATCTTCTTGGTGATAGGCAGATTGGTCTTGCACTTGGTCCAAGTGGTATCTGCGTAGAGGATAGCGAGCGAATCGGCTTCCTGGAACATCCAATCATAGATCTCGGCCTGCGAGTCGTATTTAGGAGAAGAGGTCAGATAGGCTTGCGAACGCGGCATATCGCCGAAGGCATCGGTAGTTAACATCGTAGAACCGAGCATTATCGTACGGCCGATAAGTATGGCGTTGAGCTTGCCCTCTTTCTCTGCTATCTCATTCATTTTACGTACGTTAGCGCCAATATCATAGAAATGCCGACGCCACATCGGATGGCGGTTAACGCCGAGGAACTCCCAGCCTTGGCTATAGGGATACGAACCGGTTTGGCTCTTCGAGCCCGTAGTGAGCGCCTGAGAGAGATACACGCCATATTCAGCATGGTCGTAGCAGATTTGCGAAGCATAGAAGCAGACCGTAGGAATAGCCTGATCCACCGTAGTGGTGATGGCCTGATCCTTACTCGTATTCACATCGAGGAAATCTTCGCAACTTACCAGAAGCAACGAGGCTACGAGAGCGGTAAATATCAAATATGTCTTTTTCATTGTATATACTCCTTATTTATATATATTAGAAGGTAGCTGCAAGTGAGATATTATAGCTGCGAGTAGAAGGCGTAGGGCTGTTATCAATACCAGCCGAACCCGTACCGTTAGCTGAAGTAGATGCGTTGCAGACAGGATCCGTACCCGTGTACTTGGTAAGCAAGAACACGTTATTGCACGTAAAATTGAGTTTGAGTCCCTTGAAGAACTTCTGCTTCTTCATCAGTCGTGCAAAATCATAACCGAGGGTTACGTAGCTCAATCGCAGGTAGCTGCCGTCTTCGACGAAGTTCGACGATACCTGATAGAAATAGTTGGTAATGGTGTTGTAATCCAGCGTGATGGGCTTGGTGTTCTGCTCGTAATATACATTTCCGGCAGCATCGGTATGCTCCGTTACGCCCTCAAACACCACCTGACGACCGCGGTATTGCTCAAGGATCTTGGCATTACCATTGCTGATGAGGTTACGAAGCGTCACGTTGAGCACATCGCCACCGCAACGTCCGTCGAAGAGGAACGAGAACTGAACACCATAGATATTCATCGAGGAGTTTACGCCATAGCTGAACTTGGCTTCGCGGTTACCAATCAACTCGTTCTTATTCGGGTTGATCATCGGGTAACCGTTCTCATCGCAGATCACCTGACCATCGGAATTGCGCTTATAGTCTTTACCCGTAAGTGCCGTGGTCGAACCGCCCATATAGGCCGAGGTGAAGACGTCGCCATACTGAACGCCCGTGATTTCCGATACAGACTCCGGCAGGCTCAATACCGTACCACGGTTCAAGCCGAGGTTCAAGCCCATCGTCCAGGTTACGTTTTTCTTGCGGAGAATATCTTGATCAAAGGTGAGCTCCATACCGTGGTTTCGGATGACACCCTCGTTGCGTGTTTGGAGGATATAACCCGATGAAGGCGATACACGAACCGTAACGATCTGATTATCCACTTTCGTGTTGTAATAAGCCACGTCCAATCGGGTGCGGTTGTCAAAGAACTTGATATCCATACCCACCTCCCAGGAATAGGACATCTCCGGCGCGAGGTCAAGTGCAGCCGACGAAGCGGTCGGGTCGATACCATAACCGCCATCGGGGTAGTTGATGAACTGCTTATAGCGGCGATCGTAGAGATAGGCAGGTGCATCCTTACCTACTACTGCGTAGTTTCCGCGCAGTTTCCAATAAGAGAACCAATTGTCTTTCGTTTCGTTCAATCCCGGAATCAGCTCCGAGAGAATGATACCGCCCGTTACAGAAGGATAGAAGAACGGGTTCTTATTGATGGTTGACGACCAGTCCCAACGACCGGTTACGGAGAGCGAAGCCAAACCTTTGTAGTCTGCGCGAATCTCTCCGAAGTAACCGAACGTACGCTTACCCGAGTGGCTTACCGACATATTGCTCAGCGTAGCATATTCGGGGTTGGTGTTGCGAAGGCTATACGTGCCAGGGATAATAAAATCTTCGCCATAGTTCGACATCGAAAAACCTTCACTCATCTTCATTTCCGTACCAACCATGAAGTCAATCGAGAAATCCTTCGGGAGCTCGAGCTTGTAGGTAGCATTGGCGCCAACCGTAAAGAGTTGGCTGCGGCCGGAAGAAGCCGAATAGCTGCCCAGGTAGCTCTTATCCATATTCTTGATATCGTCTTCCGTAAGATACATATTATCGAGCTGGAGATACTCGTTGGCGAGGTAGTTCTTATAGTCCTCATAGGCGGCTATCTCAGCCGGCGTACCGTTTTCGCCCGGATCTTTGAGCGAAGGAATCACATACGAATCGTCCCAACGAGGAACGGTATAGGAGTCAGACGAGGAAGCCTTGGTATCATAGCTGATGCGCCCCACAATCGTAAGACCTTTTACGGGCTTAAACGTAACGCTACCGTTAATCACATTACGGAGTGCCTTGTTCTGACCATTATCGTTGTAAATGCTATAGAGCGGGCTGCGCGGCGAACCGTATTTATGCACGTCTGACATATAAAGGTAACGCGGGAAACCATTGTCGAGCTGATAGTTGGTGATATCATCATTAATAGGCCAACCATAAGCCGTGCTGACGCCCGAGGTAGAACGCGACAAGGTATTGGTCACGTTGATTGAAGCGTTGAAGGTGACCCATTTAGCCGGCGAGAAGCTGGCCTTAACGAGCGCACCTACTTTCGTGCGATAGTCTTCCGGTACGATACCATCAGCCTTGCTCCAGTTAGCAGAAGCATAAGCTTGGAATTTCTCCGAACCGCCTTGTACCGAGAAATCGTATTTCTGATAGAAGCCGGTAGTGAGGAAATTCTCAACGTTGTTATAGATGGTCTCACCCTCGTTGAGGAGTGGACCCCAACCACCCATGCATTTTTCTTTGTAGAATCCTTGTGAACCAGGAGCATATTTGCTTTGAAGCTCCATCAGACGAGTAGGCGTATCAAACTGCCAACTGCCATTGGCCTGCACTTTGATCTTACCCGCTTCGCCCTGCTTGGTGGTAATCATAATCACACCATTGGCAGCATCCTGGCCATACAAAGCCGCAGCAGCCGCACCTTTCAATACGGTTACTGACTCGATGTCGTTGGGGTTGATATCGGCAGCAGCACTACCGCCACCATTGATAGGCATACCATCGAGAATAAAGAGGGGCTCGTTGGACTGCGAGGTGTTGACCGACGAAATACCGCGCACGATAATCTGGCTGCCTGCATTAGGCGAACCACTACCCTGCGTAACGGCTACACCGGCCACTTTACCTTGAAGCGCATTTACGAAGTTGGCGCTCTGGCTCTCTGTTAATGATTCGGAATTGATGTTTTGTACAGCGAAGTTCAGGCGTTTCTTTTCTTGAACCACACCCATAGCCGTAACAACCACTTCTTCCATGGCAATAGCATCGGTCTGCAAGGTCACTTTCATGTTCAGCGTGGCCTTCACTTCCTGGGTAGTCATACCTACGTAGGAGATTACCAAAATCGCCTTGTCTTCAACCGTAAGTACAAACTTACCATCGAAGTCGGTAATCGTACCATTGCTGGTATTCTTCTCGAGTACCGACGCACCAATCACCGGTTCGCCATCCTCTTTGGATACCACAATACCTGACACCTGAATGCTCGCCCACGAGAGCGTCGTGCAAAGCACCAGGGCCATTAAAATGAGTACTTTTTTAATCATAATTTATGTTCTTGGTATTACAGATTTATGCATAAATTTTCATTTGCCGCTGCAAAGATAGTTCTTTTTTTTCGCATAAACAAATTTTATGCATATTTTTCTATATGTTTATAACATATTATTTGCTTTTCTTGGCTTTTTTGAGCACTTTTTTCAAAATCGGCTCCAATTTGTCAGCATACGCGCGAAAGCCGTAATCGGTAAGATGAATGCCATCCACCGTGCCTTCTTCGTTTTCTGCGGTCAGTCCTTCAGAAGTCACGTAGTAGAGGTTGCGCGGATTTTCAGCCTTCAGACGTTCGTAGTTTTTCCGGAACGCCTCATTCTTCTCAGGGAGGTATGTGCCAAAGAAACTGTCGAACTTCGCATACGGATACATCGGTCCTTCTACCATGATGATGGGCACCTCCGGACGAGCCTGGCGAAGAATATTCACGAACGTGTACGTGAGCGTATCACATTGCATCTTCGTACAATTGGGTACCGGGTCAATCACGTATGCCACGACATCATCTATCGTCGCCATCGCCCGCGCCATCGCATATACCAATTTGCCTTCGCCACTTACGCCTAAGTTCACGAACTCCACATTCAATTCACGCTGGATGATATTGGTAGCGGCCATTCCGGTTCGGCTCGCGCACCCACCATGCATGATGCTCGTACCATACCCAACCACTTTCATGCCGCTCCGTGGGTTATCTACCTGAGGCATCTCGATTACCGAAGCCGAATCCACACCAATCTCCATCCAGTTCACACCATCATAGAGCGGGAGGTAGATCATGCATTCGTGCATGCTGCCGTCCATGTTCTCTACATAGAGCTTCTGCTGCACAGAGTCTTTGGTAGGTCGATTGGTATTCACGTACTGCCAAACGCCCTTGCTGTCAAGGATATAAAGGTCCGTACCCTTGATGCCCGTATCGGCCATGTGCGCCATGTGGAAATTATGGTGCAGATTATAGCGAACGCCTATCCGGCGGCTGTTGGTTCGGAAACGAATAGCGAGTCCGGCACTATTCTTTGCGCGGTCCCACAGTTCTTCGCGGATAGAGTCTTTCAGATAAGCCGGTATGCGGGTGTAAGGCGTAAGGGTAACGTCAGCCCCCCACCCTTTGTTGATCATCCGGAACTGTAGCGCATCTACATAGCGGAGTGGTTGTTGTTCGGCTGCGTTCACGAATGCTGCTCCCGCAATCAGCAGGAGCAACAAAGCATGTTTGATTCTCATAACGTAACGTTTTCGGAAAGTCTTGAAAAATGCGCTTATTTGGCAGCATTATAGGCATCACAAGCTTTCTTCACGCTGCCGTGGAGCAAGAGCAGACGCTGTGCCTCATCGTAGCCAAGTCCGAGTTCATCTACAATCATGCGCGTGCCGCGATCCACTAACTTGGCATTCGAGAGCTGCATGTTGACCATCTTATTGCCTTTTACTCGGCCGAGCTTGATCATCGTGATGGTGCTGATCATGTTGCAGATGAGCTTCTGTGCCGTACCGGACTTCAGACGTGTGCTTCCGGTTACGAACTCGGGTCCCACCACGGCCTCGATAGCAATATCGGCTTCGTGAGAAACGGGCGAATCGGGGTTCATGGAGATGCTGGCCGTAAGGATACCATTGGCGCGGGCATTACGTAGTGCCCCAATCACGTAAGGCGTGGTGCCCGAAGAGGCGATGCCAATTACGGTATCGAGCGGGCCCACCTTAAGCTCTTGCAGTTCCTGCCAACCCTTCTCCAGGTCGTCTTCTGCGTTCTCCACTGGATTGCGAAGCGCGTGATCACCACCGGCTATCAAACCGATCACCAAGGTAGGCGGCATACCAAACGTAGGGGGAATCTCGCTGGCATCGAGTACGCCCAAGCGACCACTCGTACCCGCACCCATATAGAAGATACGACCACCCTGCTGCATGCGAGGGACAATCTGCTCCACAAGAGCGGTAATCTGAGGAATGGCAGCCTTTACTGCGAGGGCTACCTTCTGATCCTCTTCGTTCATTTCTGTCATCAGTTCGAGAACCGACTTCTGATCCAGGTTCTCATGGAGCGAGGTTTGCTCCGTTACTTTCGTAAACATACGATTGTGTTTTTATGTTTTCAAATCAATTCAAAAAGCGCCTTAATCCTCTTGGGGAGTAACGTCGTCTTTGTGATACAGCTTCATTCCGTCCATCGGCGATTGGAAAATCTGACCGCATTCAAAACCATTGTCAGCCAGCACTTTTTTCAGTACGTCTTGATAGTAATACGCAATCGAACCTACAAAACCTACCGGGGTCTTGGGATATTGCGGGAGAATGCGCTTAGCGAAATAGTCAAAATGGTCATACACGAGCTGGTAAATCAGCGGGTTATCAATATGATCGGCGCAGAACTTACTGAGCGAAGCCAGGAAACGATTTGGGAAAGGCTGACGATATACCTTCTCTATAATATCCGCCTGCGTGAGCTGATATTCGCTAAGGAACTGCTCCTTCAGTTCATCGGATAGTTGGTTCTTCAGGAGGTCGGATACGAGTCGTTTACCGAGCACAGCTCCCGACCCCTCATCTCCGAGGATAAAACCGAGCGCAGGCACGTTCTTCACAATCTTCTCTCCATCGAAATAACACGAGTTACCGCCCGTACCAAGAATGCAAGCTACGCCTTCTTTCTTTCCACAAGCCGCAATAGCAGCACCAAGCATATCGCTCTCCACTACCGCCTCAGCATGCTTGAAGCAGGCATTAAGCGCCATCATTACGGCAGGTTTCTTCTCAGGCGTACATCCGGCGCCATAGAAAAACACCTTCGTGATCTTACCCACCCAAAGCAGGCGAGCCATCTGAGGAAGGAGCTGATTTTGAATCGTGTTGCGAATGGCATCAGACGTTTGCTGAAAAGGGTTAATACCATCAGTAAAAAACTCGGAAGTTTGTCCGTTTGCGGCCATCAGGCACCAATGCGTTTTGGTCGAGCCGCTGTCTGCTAATAAAATCATGATATTGAGTGTTAATAATTATAAGCAAATCTGGTTGCTTCAGGAATCGATTGAAGCGAAATTTTGGTGGTTTTATAAATCATTTTCATAAAACCGGCTACAAAGGTACAGTAAATTTCTGAAACTGCCAAATTTTTTCGTAAAAAAATGCAAAAAAAGGCGCTTTTCATGATAAAATGCTATCTTTTTCACAAAATTTAATGCAAACGTTTGCGTAATTCAAAAATAAATACTAATTTTGCACCGGTTTTGAGAATCAAGTGTTGGCTTGCGCCCGCATGCAAAACCTTATAAGTAATAATAGTATTCATCCTTCACAAACTTTCCAAGATTGTATGACTAAGAAAATTAATTGCTTCATTCCCTTCCAGTCTGAAGAACAGGTAAAGCAGACCGTTGACAACCTCAAGAAGCAGGACCTCGTAAACGAAATCTTTTTCCTCGAAGGCGACATGCGTTCTACCGCTAACATGAAATTCATCGCCGAGAGAGCAACCACGGACTACACACTCATCTACACAAAGTACACCACGCTATCGTTTGTACTCTTCGGTCTCGAGCGCATGGTTTGCCTCATTGAAGATGCCGGAGCTGACATGATTTATTCGGATCACTTCAATAAAGTAGGCGATGCCGTAACGCAAGCTCCCGTAATCGACTACCAGCTCGGCGCTCTCCGCGACGACTTCGACTTCGGTTCGGTACTTCTCTATCGCTCCTCCGCTCTCAAAGATGCCGTTAGCCGCATGAACGTGGACTATCAGTTCGCCGGTCTCTATGACCTCCGCTTGAAAGTGAGCCAGAAAGGCGACCTTGAGCATATCAACGAATACCTCTATTACGACGTAGAGCTCGACAACCGCAAGTCCGGCGAGAAGCTCTTTGACTATGTTGACCCGAAGAACCGTGGTGTTCAGATCGAGATGGAGCAGGCTGTTACGCAGCACCTTAAAGATATCAACGGCTATCTCGAACCTAAGTTCGCTGACGTAGATATGACGCCCGAAGGCTTCGAATACGAAGCATCCGTAGTTATCCCCTGCAAGAATCGCGTACGCACCATTGGTGACGCCATCCGCTCTGCTCTCAGCCAGAAGGTTCGTCCGGAATATAAATACAACGTAATCGTTGTTGACGACAACTCAGAAGATGGTTCGGTAGATGTAATCAAGCAGTTTGTAAACGACGAACGCATCGTATTCATCCAGCAGGATAAGACCTGGCATGCTATTGGCGGCAACTGGAACGTAGCTCTCCACCACCCCAAATGTGGTAAGTTTGCCATCCAGCTTGACTCCGATGATACCTATGCTGACGAGAATACCGTACAGAAATTTATCGATGCATTCCATGAGCAGAATTGCGCTATGGTGGTAGGTACCTATCGCATGACCAACTTCAACGGCGAAACCATTCCTCCCGGCATCATCGACCACAAAGAATGGACACCTGAGAACGGCCGCAACAACGCCCTCCGCATCAATGGTCTCGGCGCACCCCGTGCATTCTACACCCCCATGCTCCGCACCATCAACTTCCCCACAACCAAATATGGTGAGGACTATGCAGTAGGCTTGCGCGTAAGCCGCGAATATCAGATTGGCCGCATCTACGATGTAGTATATAACTGCCGCCGCTGGGACGACAACTCCGATGCAAACTGCGACCTCGTAGCAATGAACAACAACAATTTCTACAAGGATCACATCCGCACATGGGAACTCAAGGCACGTATCCAGATGAATAACAAGAAATAAACGCATTTCGAGTACTCATTAAGGTACTAATTAAGTAATAATATTGGTTATTATTGGCGTTCGACGAACGCAAAGCGAGCAACAAGGCAAGGGCAAGGTTTTTGGAAGGTTACCAGGCTCTGAACTATCGGGAAATAGACTTTGTTGCTCGCTTCTTTTGTATCAAAAAAACACCCTTCCGCATGCTCTTTTGGCGTGATTTGAATCAAAAAAACACCCTTTCGCATGCTCTTGGCTTGATTTTTGTGGGGCAAAATATTGCATAGAAAACACATTTCCATAGCGCTTTTCATTTCAGTAAAGCTGTAAAAAAACTTCGTAGAGCAAAATATATGACTCTTGGTGGGCAAATAGAAGCGATGCTCCAGACGGAGCTCCGTCTCGGCGGACGAGCCGCACAGCAATATGCGCTCCTCTCGGCAGTAGAGCGCAAGGATATGGTAGTGGATGGGCTCCCTTGTCAGGTGCGCTTCAACCCCGGCAGAGTGCGCTCCGTAATGGCCGATGTGTCGGCTGAAGCCCTCGCACAAAGGGCTTGTTTTCTCTGCCCGGATGGACTCGAAGAGAAGCAACAGACCTTCGTTTGGGATCACTATTTTATCCGCGTCAATCCCTTCCCTATTTTCTCTCGGCATTTTACAATAAGTTCGGCCATCCACGAGCCACAGCGCTTGGATGGTCATTATGAGGCGATGCTCCGTCTGGCGGAAGCGTTGCCCGACTATGTGGTGTTTTACAACGGCCCTCGTTGTGGCGCCTCCGCACCCGACCACATGCATTTTCAGGCTGTGCCGATCCGCGAACTGCCCCTCCAAATCTGGTGCGATGAGCATATTGGTCTCACGGACACCTGTTCCCTGCATAAATTGCCCCTGTTCTGCCCCTCCGCTTACCTGATCAGCAGCCCTACAAGCGCAGGAATGGACGAGCAGAGAAAGCAATTGATGGCGCAAATGGGACGAGATATCAACGTCATCACATGGGTATATGGCGGCCATTTCCGCAGCCTCATCATCTTCCGCAGTAAGTCGCGTCCGGACTGCTTCTATGCCGAAAATCCTGCCGAACGCATCCTCTTCTCCCCTGCTACCGTGGAGATGGCTGGTATCGGGATAGTGGCTTCAAGAGATGCGTTTGAGAAACTCAACCCCGATACATTCTATCGTATCATACAAGAAGTATCACTCTGATTATCAGAAAATTATAAACAAAACATGGAAAATACAATCATGAAAACTCAGTATCCTCTTTCCGTAGGTATCATGTCGGATCCCGTGATTCGCTTCTGCCTCGACGGCACGTTTTTCTTCAACGGCAAGCCTTATTCTGGCGAGCAGCAGGCCGAAGTGCATTTAGGACATGTTCGCTTCCAGGGCGAGCTGTATCCCGAACTCCTTTTCACCCACGATGCCGCCGATCCTGATAGCCGCTTCACGCTCCACGATGTCGTTATCGGCGTAGGTTTCCATTGGGAACGCAAAGAGGAGCAGGTGTTTCAGGGCGACTTGAAGATTATCGTAGAGCACACTACCATCGCTGGTTTGCCCGTTAACCACGAGAACCTCACGGCCATCAACCTCATCGGCATAGAAGACTACCTCACCTCCGTTATCTCTTCTGAGATGTCGGCTACCTCCCATATGGAGCTGCTCAAGGCACATGCCGTAACCTCCCGCAGTTGGGTACTCTGCCCGATCATGCGCAAGGAGAAGAACCACGAGACCGTGAAGGGTATCCGAAACGACAAACAACGCATCATCTGGTACGAACGCGATGCCCACACGAATTTCGACGTGTGTGCCGACGACCATTGTCAGCGTTACCAGGGTATCACCCGCGTGAGTGCAGCCGCTGAAAACGTACGAAAAGCGATTGAGGCTACTTGGGGACAGGTCATCCGCGACGAGAAAAATGAAGTGTGTGATGCACGTTTCTATAAATGTTGCGGCGGTAAGACCGAACTCTTCGAAAACGCATGGGCTGACACGCATTACTCCTATCTGGAATGCGTAGAAGACAGCGCTACACCGGGAGGCAAATCGTTCTGTGACACCCAGGATGCACGTATCCTCTCGCAAGTGCTCAACGGCTATGATCAGGAGACGGCGGATTTCTATACTTGGACCGTAAACTATACGGCAGAAGAACTGTCAGCTATCGTAAACGAACGTAGCGCAATCGATTTCGGAACGATTCAAGACCTGCGTCCTATTCGCAGAGGACCGAGCGATCGTATCGTAGAATTGGAGGTTGTAGGCAGCAAGAAAAGCATGATTATCGGTAAGGAACTGGAGATTCGTCGCATTCTCAGCCGTTCGCACCTCTATAGTAGCGCTTTTGAAGTAGAAATAACGCGTGATGCCGCCGGACAAGCTACCGCTTTCACCCTCCACGGACGCGGATGGGGTCATGGCGTAGGACTCTGCCAGATAGGTGCAGCCGTGATGGCAGAAGAGGGTTATTCGTATGAGCAAATCCTCAGCCATTATTTCCCCGGAAGTCGCTTAACGGAACTCTAAAAGGAGGCAAAAACACAGATTATGCAAACGTTTACCAACAAACTCAAAGAACCGTACCGTTCGGCGGTACGGTTCACCATTGTAGGAACGACTGGCACCCTCATCCAATATGCGTGGTACTGGTTGTTCCTCACACTTTTCACCCATCTCTGGCCCGATACCGAAACCACCACCCTCGCTTTCATCATCGGTTTCGTCCTTGAAATGGCATCCAACTACTGCCTCACAGCCTATTATACCTTTAAAAGTCGCCCGAATTGGAAGAATTTCAGCGGTTTTTTGAGCGGTAGAGCCGTCAATTTCCTCCTGCAGATGCTCTTGCTGCAAGTGCTCTTGATGGTGCAGATGAGCGATAAACTGGCGGGCTTGCTCGCTATCATCATAGCCGGTATCATCAATTATTTTATCGTAAAACTGTTCTTCAAGCAGCCAGCTCCCAAGCATGACGAAAACGGCTGATTTCATACAGCGATGGATAACGGGGCCGCTGAAGCATCTCGTAGATCCCCGGCAATGCGCCATGTGCCAACGCGTATTGCCGATTGATAGCGACTATTTCTGCTCGGATTGCCTCCGTAAGTTACCGCTTACGGAAGAGGGTTGGCATCGGGATAATCGAGTGGAATGCCTGTTTGCTGACATGCATAAATTTACGCGCGGAGCCGCGTATTGTTTTTATCCTGCTCACCACCCTATCCGTAATGCCATCCAGATGATGAAATTCAGCAGCCAACCGGAGATTGGTCGGGAAATGGGACGAATGGCAGCTCAGGCATGGGCAGATAGTTCGTTCTTTGAGGGAATAGACTACATAATACCGCTCCCGCTCCATTTCAAACGTTTGCGAGAGAGAGGTTATAATCAAGCCGAATGGATAGCTATGGGCATTCGTGACGTAACCGGCATCCCTATTGATACCAAGCACCTCTATCGCACGCACAACAACACCCATCAAAGCAAGAAAAACCTTACTGACCGCCGTGAGTTGACTCAAATTTTTGGCGTTCACCACCCCAACGACCTGCGCGAGAAACACGTACTTCTCATAGATGACGTCATCACCAGTGGCACCACGATGCTCCGTGCCATGGAAGCCCTACACCCTATTTATCGTTGCCATTATAGCGTTTTCGCCCTCGCCATCGCCCATCAGTAAATCACACTTTTTACGGATTAACGGCTTATTTGTAAAGGGCTGAGTCTGTCCCGAGAAATGTAAAGTGCAAAGTGTAAAGTCGATGCGATTTCACTTTGCACATTGTCCCGATAGAAATCTTCATAAACGCACGAGCGCACGGTTTGCACATTTCAAATCGCATCGAGTTAACACTTAACACTTAACACTTTTAACTACTTTTCTTATTACTTATTATTATCTTATAATTATTACATAATTATATAAATACAATATCGATAGATAGATTAGATTGTAATGGGCAAATTATGTCCCGAGAAATGTTAAGTGTTAACTGTTAACTCGATGCGATTTCACTTTGCACATGTCCTCACTTGCTCACAGGTACGCAGGTCACATACACACGCATAATGCACGAGCGCGCGATTTGCACATTTCAAATCGCTTCGAGTTAACAGTTAACACTTAACACTTTTAACTACTTATCTTATTACTTATTATTATCTTATAATTATTATATAATTATATAAATACAATATCTATTGATAGATTAGATTAGTTTAGACATATTTGTCAAAGAAAAATCAGCGAAAAACCGAACTATTTTCCTCTCGGGACTACAAAAAGCCCCTTAAAATGGTCGTATATGGGGAGAAAACCCGCAAATTTATAGTGCCTGCGGAGAGGCTGCGCCTGCGGAGATTTCAAGTCAGCGGACACAGACTGCACAACATCCGGGACAACCCATTGCCATGTCAGAAAAAAGCAGTAATTTTGCAGCGCATTTGAGCAAAGAGTCGAAGGCGGCTCTGAGGCCCCAAGATGAGGAGGCATTGAGGAACCGTTGTGGAGGATTAGAGGTAACGAAAGTCTCTTCCCGGGTCAGAGACTTGCGCGCTCCGCATCTCCTCCTCTCCCCATTCGAGCATAGAGTCGAAGGCGTCTCTGGGGGCCCCAATGGAACGCATCGCACGTTCATCGCACGTTCATCGCATTACCACCGCACACACGTACACGTGCAACCGCGGAGAGCCCTGCGGGCGGTCCAAGAGCTCTAAGGAGCGGCGGATGGAGGACGGAGATAATATAGGGAGCTATCCCGTCCTGCCAACGAACAATACAAGGGCCGCAAGAGCCTTGCGGGCCTGCGGCGGTTCAGAGGCGCCAAGGAGCAGGCTAAGCCTGCGGCAGGCCAGAAGCCCTGCGGCGTGTTCAGCTCGAGAGAACACAATGCCCCAGGTGCGATAATGGCAGAAGCGGTTAATGATTAATTTGCTCAACCACGCTGAAAGCTACATCCATCATCTTGGTGAACGTATTCTGGCGCTCCTCGGCCGTTGTCTGTTCGCCAGTGAGGATATGGTCGGAAACGGTGCAGATACAGAGCGCTTGCTTACGAGCACGGGCAGCGTTCATATAGAGCGCAGGCGCTTCCATCTCATCAGCCAACACGCCCATCTTCGTCCAGTTGCCCTTACGCGGGTCCTCCGAATAGAAGACGTCAGCAGAGAACACGTTGCCTACATGATAGGTATAACCGAAATGCTCAGCCGCATCCACAGCCTTGCGCACAAGGTCGAAGGTAGCGATGGGAGCATAGGTGCCGGGAAGGTCGTATTGGTCGGCATAATGGCTATCCGTACAAGCGCCCATGGCAATCACGAGGTCGCCGATATGTACATAGTCCTGACGAGCACCACAAGAGCCCACGCGGATGATGGTTTCTACTTCGTAGAAATGGAAGAGTTCGTAAGAATAAATACCGATAGATGGAATACCCATACCATGGCCCATCACGCTGATGCGCTGGCCTTTATAGGTGCCGGTGAAGCAAAACATATTGCGGACGGTATTTACACAAACGGGGTTTTCAAGATAACGCTCGGCCATCATTTTGGCTCGAAGCGGGTCGCCCGCCATAATCACGGTCTTGGCGATGTCGCCTAATTTGGCGCCAATGTGCGGAGTAGGTGTTGACATAATTGTATATTTTATGGTTATTAAAAACGGTATGGGGGTCACGGAAACGAGCGCAAAGCGGCTACTCGTGGTGATAGGGTTCCGATCGGAGGATGGTCATGGCGCGATAAATCTGCTCTACGAAGAACAGCCTTACCATCTGATGAGAGAAAGTCATTTGCGAAAGCGATATTTTCGCACTCGCACGGGCATACACCTCCGGCGAGAAACCATACGGTCCACCGACCACGAAGATGGTGTCCTGCCCAGCCGACATGCGTTTCTGCAAGTAATCGGCAAACGCCACCGACCGATACTCGCATCCATGCTCATCAAGCAGCACCACATGAGCCGTAGCGCCCTTGCCTACAGCCTTCAGGATCAGTTCGCCTTCCTGCTGCTTCTGCTGCTCCTCGGTGAGGTTCTTGGCGTTCTTCAGTTCGGGTATCACAACCATCTCAAAAGGGAGGTAATGGGTGAGCCGACGCTTGTAATCGTCGATGAGGGCAACGATATGAGGGTCAGTGGTTTTGCCCACCACGAGCAGGGTCACTTTCATGGCTGTACGTCCGTTTCTTCAAGCGCCAATGTATCCGCCGATAGCAGCGCCTGTTGGGCTTCCTCAAGCTGAATCTGCAGGTTGGAGATGATTTGCCTATACGCCTCTATCTGGTCGTCTTTGGATTGCAGCAACTGGCGGAGCAGTTCCTCATCGGAGAGCTTCTCGCGGATATCGGATGTAGCATCGTCTTTGAGGATAATCTGATCCTCGTGGAAGCCCGCCTTGAGCGCTTCGAGTACGAAAGCTTCACGAGCCGATTCTGCCAGTTTCTCGCCTGCCAAATAGAACTCTATGGAAGCGGGCGTAGCCGACGAATTGATCTTATAATCGTAGATATACGTAGATCCGATAAAGCGGTGTTTCTCCACGAAATCCGTAGCTTTGATTTCGAAATTATTCTCCTTCACCACCTTGATGGCAGAGAGCACGGAGGGCACCACAATACATAGGAGCAGGATGGTGATGGAGAGGTTCTTCCGCTTGGTGTTGGTGCCGGCCTCATCGAACTTGGGATAATGCAAGAACCGCACGGCCACGTAGGTAGCGAGGGCAATCAGCACGCTGTTGATTAAGAAGAGATAGAGCGCTCCGAAGGTGTAAGTGGCGTTGAGGTTAGCAATACCGTAACCAGCGGTACAGAGAGGCGGCATGAGGGCCGTAGCGATAGCTACTCCGGAGATGACCGTTCCGCGTTCTTTACGGCTCGTTTCGAGGATACCGGCCAAACCGCCAAAGAGGGCGATCATCACGTCATACACGGTGGGGTTGGTGCGGGCGAGCAGCTCGGTCGGCTTATCAAGCGACAAGGGCGAGAGCAGGAAATAGAGGGTGGAAGCGATGATACTGATCACCACCATCACGCCCCAGTTCTTTAGCGCATCAAGCGCCAAACGGGTATCGTTGGTGCCCAAACCCATTCCTACACCCATAATCGGGCCCATGAGCGGACTCACAAGCATGGCGCCAATAATAACGGGGATACTGTTGACATTCAAGCCCACAGAAGCGATAATAACCGCAAAGAAAAGAATATACACGTTGGGTCCGCGGAAGTAGATATTCTCACGGATGGACTTTTGCGCCTCCGGGATATCCAGATGGTCGCTCAAGTTGGCGAGAGAAGCCAAATACGTACCGATAGCTTTCAGTTTTTCGTTCATTGTTTGCAAAATTTTTGAAAGGTAATCACGTTCACTACAAAAAATGCATAAAAAAGCGCTTTTTCTACGAAAAAAACACATCTTTTCGCGGAAAAGTTTGCAAAGGTAAGAAAAATTTAGTAATTTTGCAAACATTTTACGAAAAAAACGTTTTTTTACATGGAATATATCACAAAAAGCGAACTTCGCGAGCTGATAGCTCAGTGGTTCAGAGAGGACATTGGCGATGGCGACCATACGTCGCTGAGCAGCATACCCGAGTCGGCAATGGGTTGCCAACAACTGATCATAAAGGCCGAGGGAATCCTTGCCGGAGTGGAAGTGGCGATGGAAGTGATTAACTATTTCGACCCGGAACTTCGCGTGGAGCAGTTCCTTGAAGATGGGGCAGAAGTGAAGCCGGGCGATATCGCTTTCCGCGTGTATGGCAAGGTGCTGAGCCTGCTGCAGGTAGAGCGCACGATGCTGAATATCATGCAGCGGATGTCGGGTATTGCTACGATGGCGCATTATTATCAGCGTCTCGTTGCCGGTACGGGTTGCACCATTCTCGACACCCGCAAGACCACTCCCGGTCTCCGTATGCTCGAGAAAGAGGCGGTACGCATTGGTGGCGCACGTAACCATCGTATCGGTTTGTTCGACATGATCCTCCTGAAAGACAACCACGTGGATTTCGCAGGGGGTACGGCAGCCGCCATCCATCGTGCCAAAGACTATTGCCGCACGACGGGTCGCGATCTGAAGATTGAGATCGAGGTGCGCAACCAGCAAGAGCTGGAGGCTGCGCTCGGGGAAGGGGGCGTGGACCGCATCATGCTCGATAACTACACCCCAGCAGCTACTCGTGAGGCCGTTCGTTATATCCGTGAGCACAGCCCCGAAGGACATGTAGATTGGACGGATAAAGTGCCCAACTGGAAAAAGCAGCAGCCCGGATATATCGAGATCGAGAGCTCCGGTGGCATCACCAAAGAGACGCTCCGCGACTATGCCGAGTGTGGCGTGGATTTCATCTCCGTAGGCGCCCTCACCCACAGCTTCAAGTGCTTGGATATGAGCTTCAAGGCTTATAAAAATTAAAACCAACAGATATGAACGTAATTGAGAAACTGCAAGCGATTCGCACATTGATGGCAGCCGAAGGATTGGCTGCGTATATCGTGCCGGGTACGGACCCGCACGCGAGTGAATATATGGCCGCACATTGGACCGAAACGACCTGGCTCTCGGGCTTTACCGGTGAGGCTGGCACGGTTGTTGTAACGATGAAAGAGGCCAAACTCTTTACGGACAGCCGTTACTACCTGCAAGCCGGCATTGAGCTCAAAGATACCACTATCGAGCTCATGCGCGCTTCGGATATCGACTGCCCCAGCATCAACGACTGGCTCTGCGAGGCGTTGCAGGCAGGCGAAGTGGTAGGCGTCAACCCCGAGATGTGGAGCGTAAACGAGTATGCTTCTATGCGAAATGCGTTTCAGGAAGCCCATATCGGCCTTCGTTCTATCAACCTCATCCGTCAGCTCTGGACGGAGAACCGTCCGTCGATTCCGCTCACTCCGCTGTATGAATACGAGGAGCGTTTTGCAGGCGAGGGCGTGCAAGCCAAACTGACGCGGATTCGCAAGGCGATGGCAGAGAAGAAAGCAGAGGCGATGGTGATCTCTGCCCTCGATGAGATTGCATGGTTGCTCAATATCCGCGGCTTCGATGTGGAGTTCAACCCCGTGGTGATCTCCTATGTAGTACTAGAGCAGGACAAGGTGACGCTGTTCGTTTTGCCCGAAAAGGTAGATGCAGCCGCAGCTGCTTATCTGCAACGTGAAGGCATCTGCGTGATGGGATACGAAGACGTGTTTGCTTATCTGAACAAGCTGCAAGGCACCGTGCTATACGATGGCGCCAAGGTCAATCAAGCGCTCTATGAGGCTATCCCCGAGGCGTGCAGAAAAGTAAATGCACAGTCGCCCGTTCTCAAAGATAAGAGCCATAAGAATGCCGTGGAGCTCGAAGGCGAACGCAAGGCCATGTTGCAAGATAGTGTGGCACTCACGCGTTTCTTCAAATGGCTCGAAGAAGAGGCCTTTGCAGGCGGACAGAAGCAGACCGAATGGACGCTCATGGAGAAGCTGCATGCGTTCCGCATGATGGGCGAGAACTTCGTGATGGAGAGTTTCGGTACGATTGCCGGCTACAAGGGCAATGGCGCTATTGTGCATTATGCGGCTTCGGCTGACAACTGCGCAGAGGTGCGGCCGGAGGGTATGTTGCTCCTCGACTCGGGCGGACAGTATCTTGACGGCACGACCGACATCACCCGCACCATTTGGCTCGGAGGCGAGATTCCGCAGCAGGCCAAACTCGATTACACCTATGTGCTCAAAGGACATCTGGCGCTCGGACATATCCAATGGCCTCGTGGCACCCGCGGCAATCAACTCGATGCGCTCGCTAAGCAGGCCATGTGGAAAGCCGGCATCACCTTCGGTCACGGCACAGGCCATGGCGTAGGCCATTTCCTCGGCTGCCACGAAGGACCGCAGAACGTGCGTACCGACATGAACCCCACCATGCTCGAAGTAGGACAGATTTGCTCCAACGAGCCGGGTATCTACCGCACCAACGAATGGGGTATCCGCATTGAGAACCTCGTAGCCGTAGAGCCCGCTCCGCGCACCGAGGCATGCACCACAGAGGATCAGTTCCTCCGATGGGAGACCCTCACACTCTGCTATTACGACACCACCCTCATCGAGCGCTCCATCATGACCGAAGAGGAGATACGTTGGATCAACCGCTACCACCAACGTGTGTATGAGCTCACCGCTCCCCTGCTCTCCCCCGACGAGGCTGCGTTCTTGAAGAAGAAATGTGCCGCAATTTAAGAATTGCTGCCATCTAAATATGGCTGCATGATTGATTAGAATTTTTATTTATAACATAACACGCTCTATTGTATGAGTCTGGAAGAAACAATTAAGGTACAAGTGAAAGACGCCGTGAAGGCGCTCTACGGCATAGATGCCGACGATAAGATGATTCAGCTTCAGAAGACGCGCCCAGAGTTTGAGGGTAACCTGACGCTGGTGGTTTTCCCATTTGTGAAGCTGGCGCGTAAGGCTCCCGCTCAGGTGGCACAGGAGATTGGCGAGAAGCTGCAAGGCGAACTCGTGCTCCGATTTAATGCCGTGCAGGGATTCCTCAACATGGTGATCTCGGAAGCGTTTTGGGTACGTCAACTCGAAGCTATTGCCAAAGACGAAAGCTTCGGATTCGTTCCCGTAACGGAATCATCCAAACTGATGATGGTGGAATACTCATCGCCCAATACCAACAAGCCCCTCCATTTGGGACACGTAAGAAACAACCTCCTCGGCAGTTCGATTGCGCGTATTCAGGAGGCCAACGGCTGGAAGGTGGTGAAGACCAATATCGTCAACGACCGCGGTATTCATATCTGCAAGTCGATGCTCGCATGGTTGCGCTTTGGCAATGGCGAGACGCCGGAGTCTTCGGGCAAGAAAGGTGACCATCTGATTGGCGATTACTATGTTCGTTTTGACAAGGAATATCGGGCAGAAGTGAAGGCGCTCGTGGAAGGCGGCATGGACGAAGAGAAAGCCAAGAAAGAGGCGCCACTCATGAAAGAGGCGCAGGCTATGTTGCTCAAATGGGAGCAGAACGACCCCGAGATTCGTAGTCTTTGGGCCAAAATGAACGAATGGGTATATGCCGGATTCGATGAGACCTACAAGATGATGGGCGTTAGTTTCGATAAGATTTACTACGAGTCTGACACCTATTTAGAGGGCAAGTCGGAGGTTGAAAAAGGTCTGGCAGCCGGTAAGTTCTACCGCCGCGACGACAACTCCGTATGGGCTGACCTCACGGCCGATGGGCTCGATGAAAAACTGCTGCTCCGAAGCGATGGCACCTCGGTATATATGACGCAGGATATCGGTACGGCTAAGTTGCGTTTTCAGGACTACCCCATCGATAAGATGGTATATGTAGTAGGCAACGAGCAGGAGTACCATTTTAAGGTCCTCTCGATCCTTCTCGATCGACTTGGTTTCCCCTTCGGAAAAGAACTCGTACATTTCTCTTACGGCATGGTTGAGTTGCCCAACGGCAAGATGAAGAGCCGCGAAGGTACCGTTGTGGATGCCGACGACCTGATGGCGCAGATGATTGCAGACGCCAAGGAACTGAGCAAAGACAAGGTGCTTCGCCTCACGGGTATCACAGAGGAAGAGCAAAACGAGATTGCACGCAAGGTAGGTCTTGGCGCACTCAAATATTTCATCTTGAAAGTCGATCCGAGGAAGAATATGCTGTTTAATCCGGAAGAGTCGATTGATTTCAACGGCAATACCGGTCCGTTTATTCAATATACCTATGCGCGTATTCAGTCCGTGCTCCGCAAAGCTGCCGAAGCCAACGTATCCGTTGCGGCAGAAGGGCTGCAACCTACGCTCACAGAGCAGGAAGTGGCGCTCGTTCAGAAGCTTACAGAGCTGCCCGCTGTGATTCGTCAGGCAGGCGACGATTTCTCGCCCGCAGTCATCTGCAACTATGCATATGCCCTCGCACAGCTCTTCAACTCGTTCTACCACGACTGCTCCATCATGAACGAACCCGATGAGCAGAAACGAGCATTCCGTCTGCTGCTCGCCAAGACCGTGGCACGCACTCTTGAAAAGACGATGGCACTCCTCGGGATTGAGGTGCCTGAACGTATGTAATATTGGCCTGAGGCCACAGTATTGTTTTCCTAAACACCCGCAGTACCCTCCGTCTGCGGGCCGTTTTGTAAGGTTATTAGTCATTTGAAACGTTTTCTTACATACCTATTCCTACTGTTCGCAACTGTGACAGCCAGCGGGCAGAACCTCGATGACGCCACCGGCATTTCGGGCGTCACGATTGATGCGCAGACGGGCGATACGCTCCCGTTTGTGCAGATTTATTTTATGAAACCCTCGAGCGAGGGACTTGTCTCGTCTGGCATTGGTACCACCTCCGATATGGATGGGCATTTCAGTTTGCATACCAGCAATAACTACACCACAGTATGCTTCCAGATGATGGGCTACAAGACGCTTCAAGTGAAGCTCCGTCAGGGCCAAATCAAGAGCAGGCAAACCATTCGGCTGGAGCCGGATGTATATGGCTTGCAGGATGTGGTCGTTACCCCCAAAAAAGGCAAGCAGAAATACAAGCGCAAGGGCAATCCGGCGGTGGAACTCATCAAGAACGTGATTGCACACAAGGATTCGGGCAATATCACTACCGCTCCGCAATACAAAGCGGAAACGTATAGCAAAATGTCGTTTGCCATAGAGAATTTCTATCCGAATTTCAAGAAAGGCTTTTGGAAGAATTTCGCGTTTGCAGAGAAATATATCGACACTTCGGGCGTAAATCCGTTGGTTACCGTGTCCATTCGGGAGAATAATGCTACCGAATACTTCCAGCGCAAACCTAAGCGGGAGAAGACCATCGTGGACCAAAAACGCATCTTCGGATTGGAAGACGTAATCAAATCGCCCGCTTTGCAGGCCAATATCAAGACCATTTTCGAGGATTTTGATATCTACGACGACAATCTGCCTATTCTGGGCAATCGATTCGTATCGCCTCTCTCCTCTACCCTCGCAGTCGCGTATTATCAATATTATATCATGGATACGATTGTGGTGGATGGACAGTCATGTATTGATTTGGCCTTCGTACCCGTCAATTCGGAGAGCTATTCATTTACAGGGCACCTCTATATTCTCAACGATTCCACCTATAAGCTGCTGAAATATGCTATCAATATCCCGCCGAATATCAATCTGAATTTCGTGTCGGATTTCCGCGTAGAGCATACCTACAAACGGCATGAATCGGGGCTATGGGCTCCGGATCGGACGTATACGTATGCCAAGTTTTATATCATCAAGGGCAAAAGAAGTCTGCTTGCGAGACAGATGAAGCTCTACAAAGAGGTGGACACAGAGGCGGATATCGACAAGCGGATTTTCTCCGATATGACGGCATCCGACGAGGTGGATGATACGACTGGCATACGCATCGCATCGCGATTGTGGGACACGCTCCGGCCCGAGCCCCTCACGTTTTATGAAGCATCTGTTTATGATTTGGTAGAGGAGTTTAAAGCTACGCCCAAATTCAATTCGCTCGTCATGTTCGGCAACACCTTGCTCACGGAGTTCCTCCCTACCCAACCCTCTACCCGTTGGGAACAATCCAAATGGGATTTCGGTCCGATATACAGCACGGTATCGTGGAACTCGCTTGAAGGCGTGCGGCTTCGTTTGGGCGGTATGACGACTGCCAAGGCGCATCCGAATGCGTTTTTTAGAACCTATGTGGCGTTCGGATGTCAAGACCTTCGGCCGAAGGGGAATGCTACGTTTATTTACTCGTTTGACAAGAAGAAATACCACCCCTACGAGCCGCTACGAAACAACCTCTCGCTCTCAGTTACCTACGACGTAAACGAGCCCGGACAGACGCTCGTTTCCATGGATCGGGATCATATTCTGATGTCGATTCCTACATCCAAGCCCAAACTGAAAAATTATCAGTATCTGCTTACTGCGCAGGTGGCGTATCATAAGGAATGGCAAAACAAACTCTCGCTGAAGGTGAACTTCAATTTCGAGCACAACGAGGCTGCTGGAATGCTCCGTTACAACCGAGTGGAAGGCTACACGCCCGATGGACAAGTGGCGCTCACGAAAACCATACCTTCGTATATGGTATATCGCGCGGGATTCGAGTTGCGTTACTCTCCAGGCTCCAGTACGCCCATCAGCCGAAGCGGACGCGAATCGCAGTTCTCGCTTGCACACGATGCACCCGTCATCCGACTTACACACGATATCGGATTCCTTGACGACCGACAGAGTGGAGGGCGAGGATTCCTCATCAATAAGACCGAGATAACCGCCGAGAAACGATTCTGGTTCTCCTCTTTTGGCCATCTCGACGCTCGCATTCAAGCCGGTATGGTATGGAACAAGGTGCCGTTTACGGAGCTGTATATTCCTCCTACTTCCACGTCCATTTTCTTGGCGCAAAACGCGTTTAATCAGATGCAACCGATGGAGTTCCTCATGGATGAATACGTAGGCATTTTTGCCACCTATTATTTCAAAGGATGGGTTATCAATCGCATTCCCGGACTCAATAAGCTGAAACTTCGTGGCGTTGTCAGCTTCTCCGGTATATATGGTCATCTTACGAAGAAAAACAACCCCTATTTGCCCTCAGGTGCAGGATTGTATGCGTTCCCAGATGCCAATACCTATCGTCCGGAAGCAGGCTATCCTACATTTGAGATGCAAGGCATAGAGCCGCTTTACGTGACCGGTAACGTGAGCTCGCCCATCGGCAAACTGCCGTATATGGAGGTAACGGCCGGTATTGAGAATATCTTAAAGTTTATCCGAATCGATTATGTGCGCCGAATCACCTACAACGATTATCTCTTACCAGACGGCATCCATCGTCGCCAAGTGGGGGCTTGGGGCAGAAATGGCGTAAAGATATCGTTCCGCTTTGCACTCTAAAGAAGAAATGATTGTCCCTGACTACTTGAAATTATTTGGCACACCCTATCCTACAAAAAAATCATCCCGCTGCTTCGGCAACAGGATGATTTTTTATGCCCGTGGGCAACATAATTATTGCATAGGGGCTGTATTATTCTCCTTTGTAGGGATGATTTGTCCTACGAAGGGATGATTTATTTTGCGTAACTGATGGCGCGGGTTTCGCGGATAACCGTAATCTTGATCTGACCGGGATAGGTCATCTCGTCTTGGATGCGCTTCGCCAAGTCAAACGACAAGAGCTCCGTTTCTTTATCCGAAAGTTTATCTGCACCAACGATTACGCGCAACTCACGACCAGCTTGCAGAGCGTAGGTCTTCACTACGCCGGGGTACGAAAGCGCAAGATTCTCAAGATCGTTCAATCGCTTGATATAAGCTTCTACAATCTCTCTACGAGCACCTGGACGTGCGCCCGAGATTGCGTCGCAAGCCTGTACGATAGGAGCGAGCATCGTTTCCATCTCAATCTCATCGTGGTGTGAACCAATAGCGTTGCAGATATCGGGCTTCTCGCCATACTGCTGAGCCAAGCGCATACCATAGAGTGCGTGCGGCGTTTCGGGATCCTCATCGGGTACCTTACCAATATCGTGGAGCAATCCGGCACGACGAGCTTTCTTCGGATTCAAGCCCAGTTCAGATGCCATGGCTGCACAGAGATTAGCTGTTTCGCGCGCATGTTGGAGCAAGTTCTGACCATATGAGCTGCGGTACTTCATCTTACCTACCATGCGAATGAGTTCAGGATGCAAGCCATGGATACCCAAATCGATAGCCGTACGCTTACCCGTTTCGATAATCTCTTCTTCAAGCTGTTTCTTCACCTTAGCAACCACCTCTTCAATACGTGCGGGGTGAATACGTCCGTCAAGAACAAGCTGATGGAGCGAGAGGCGAGCAATCTCGCGACGAACAGGGTCGAATGCCGAGAGGGTGATGGCTTCCGGCGTATCATCTACAATCACCTCTACGCCGGTAGCAGCTTCGAGGGCACGGATATTGCGACCACCACGACCGATAATGCGGCCTTTCACCTCATCATTTTCAATCGGGAATACAGATACAGCATTCTCCACAGCAGTCTCCGAAGCGACACGCTGAATCGTTTGCACGATCAGCTTCTTAGCCTCTTTATTGGCCGTCAGGCGAGCATCTGCCATGATATCGTTGACATACGACATGGCATTGGTCTTTGCCTCATCTTTCAAGCTCTCTATAAGCTGTTTCTTTGCCTCCTCGGCTGAGATACCGGCAATCTGCTCCAACTGCTGTTGTGCCTGACGCTGCATTTTTTCAATCTCGCGCGTCTTAAAATCAAGCGACTGCTTCTGCTGCTCGATGGACTGCTTCTGCTGCTCAATGGCTTGCGTCTTCTGATTCACTTCGTTGAGAGAACGTTGTACATCTCCCTGACGCTGATTGAGCTGCTGCTCACGCTGACGAAGACGATCTTCGTGCTCCTGACATTTCTTATTGCGTTGATTAATTTCTTTTTCGTATTCCGTTTTGAGGGCAATAAATTTTTCTTTGGCCTCAATAATCTTATCGCGCTTAATGATTTCTGCTTCTTCCTTAGCTTTCGAAATGATTCCGTTGGCTGAATTACGGAAGAAATAATAGGCGCATCCCACTCCTAACGCCAATGACACAATAATTGCGATCGTGAAATAAATAATATTTAAAATCATATTTCTATTCTTTGTTTAGTGTTTCTTCAATGAGTTGATTAAGTTCTCGAACCTTATCAATAATCGGTCCGATATTTTTATCACGGGCATCGGATTGCAGGTTTACGGCAAGCGCAAGGGCTACGTAAATCCACAACTGCTCTACGGGCATATTCGGATACACCTTCTGATACTTCTGATACAGTTCGTTGATTCTATGAGCCGCATTCCGGTAGAGAGGTTCCTGCTCTGGAACGATATTAAGTGCTACTCGATGCGATACGATTTGCAGAGTAATATGTTGTGTATCAGCCATAATTTATTCGTTAAGCAGTTCGATTGTCCGATCAATTTTGTTGATTAAAGCATTTATTCTGCGCCTTGCAATGTCCTTTCCTTCTGAATCGTCAACGAGCGCAAGAGCCGTTTTAAGTTCGCGATTTTGCTTTTGCAAATCCTGAATTTCAGCATGCGAACGAATAACTTCCTGCCGCTGTTGATCGTTGTGTTTCAAAAGGGTTTTCACCTGTTCACTCAAGACATGATGCTGCTCAATAAGCTGCTTTATTTGCTTTTCGAGGAGTGCTATTTCTTCTTGAGGTAACATCTTGCGAGAATAAATAATTAGAGTTCGGCTTAGAATGAATACCCTACGCCGAGACCAATAATACCCTTAAACTGTACGCGTTCGCCATTCTCCACGCGAATGCTGCCATCTGGATTCGTATATTCCTTGGCAATCTTCGTACCATTGTAATAACGCAAGTCAGTAGAAAGCGTCACCTGAAGGCAGTTGAAGAACTGATAGGAGACAGCGGTAGTCCAATCTACATCGAAATTACCGAAACGACGGTTGTTGTCGCGATAGATAGGCTTGCCATTCTCGTTGGTGCCCATCACAGTCTTATCCCATGCATACGGAGTGAAGAGACCGAGCGTGGTAGCCAGTTTGAGGTCCTTATACGCATAGTTGATAGCACCCTTAAACGAGAGACCGAGCTCAGCGCGGACATTACGCGTATAGTCTTTTTGGAAAACCCCTTCTTGCAACTCCGCATAATGATATACAGCATATTTCTCCTTAAGCGTCTGCTCAAGATCGATGTTATGCTCCGTGAGATAGCTGCTTTGCAGATTTTTGCCCACATATACGGCCGTCAATCGACCGGCAACAGGAGAAATGTAGATGGAGAAAATGTCATTGGGTTTCCAGTCAATACCTACCGAGATATCGGTATATGCCGGAGCAAGGAATTTGGAGGTAATGGGGTCGAAAGCTTCCGTTCCATCATACGCACGGCCATAAGCGAATTGGCTCTGGAATCCGGCAAGCAACGTGAGGTACCATGTTTTCTGAAATTCCCAACCAAATTTTGTAGCGAAATTCAGCTTATCCGAAGATTTCTGAAGCGGGTCATACTGCTGATCAATCCATGAGAGACCATATTCCATATCGAGGTTGGTATCCCATGCAATGTTGTTTTTGTGATAAAGAAGACGAAAGCGGCCATATACCACCCCATTCACGTTGTTGTTGCCGCCTGCAGCCCAGTTCCAAAGACCAGTAGCAGCTGCATTCAGGCCAACAGCACCAGAGAATTTCCAATCTTTTTCTCCTGTATCTACGCCCTTGAGGTCGCCAGCTGCAGCCGCAGCTGCATTAGCTTGCTTCTGAACGATCGCTTTATCTACTTCCTGCGCTTGAACTGCCATAAAAGCACCCAGGCAGAATAAGAAAAATACTGATTTTAACTTCATGAAATAATTTTGTGTTTATGATTGATTTGTAGTGTTTTGTTTGAAAAATTCGTTAATAATAAAAAAAGACTTGCGTTTGAGATTCAGTAATTACATTAATACTGAGCTTTATCATAGACTTCATCTGCCACTTCAGCACCTGCCAAATGCTCAATAATGCAGAACGCAAAATCAGCACTCAAACCCGGGCCTTTAGCCGTAATGATATTCTTTGATTCTACTACCAATCCGCCAATATAGGCATCGCCGAGGTAGGACTCAAAGCCGGGATAGCAAGTAGCCTGCTTACCTTCGAGAATACCCAAATCGCCGAGAATGGAAGGTGCGGCACAGATAGCAGCTATATCTTTGTTTTCAGAATTATGCTTGATGAGCAATTCTCTAAGTTCAGCAAACTCGCCTAATCTGCGGCTTCCGCCAGGGAGAATAAGCATTTCTGCATCAGAGAAATCCACCTCTTTGAAGAGGCGGTCGGCCATTACCTGAATATTGTGAGAGCCTTTTACCAGCATTTCATTTTCGCACGAAACGGTTTGCAGACTGATACCTGCGCGACGGAGAAGATCAACCGTAGTGAGCGCTTCGATTTCTTCGAAGCCCGTAGAAAGAAACAGATAATTCATGGAGATAGTTATTTTGATGAATGACTATGCTTAGTTGAGTTTGAATTTATAAGTAATAGTGCCAATTACATCACCATTACCACTTGAGAAATTCGCTTTCTTGGCCGCCATGATAGCCGCATCAATAAGCGACTGATCCGAAGTATTCGTGCCAGAGCCTTTCGTAGCCTCTACTACTTGTCCGGCAGCATTCACGCGAATGCGCACCACTACGATACCTTCGCTATTGGAAGTATATTGAGGGGTGGAAAGCTTGCCTTTAAGCGAACGTCCATCAAGCGACCAGGAATTGCCATTGCTGATGCCGGAGCCCACCGGATTGGAGCCCTTGCTGGTATTGGAGCCGGAGCCTTCCGTAGTAGAAGAACCGGAGCCTGAACCACTACCGCTACCGAAGAGTCCCTTCATCGCACTCTGTGCTTTGGCTTTCTTGGCATCCTCTTCTGCTTTCTTAGCCTTCGCAGCTGCTTCTGCCGCCGCTTTAGCAGCCGCCTCTGCCGCGGCAATACGCTCCGCCTCTTCGCGAGCAGCCTTAGCTGCTGCTACCGACGGATCTTCTTGCACAACAACGGGCTCAGAGGGCGTGGTAGTCGTCTGCGGAGCTGGTTCCACAGCTGTCTCCTCGTGTGCTGCTGAAGGAGCAGCACTACCAGCAGTTGCTCCAGCAGAAGCGGGTAACTGATACTGCTCTTCGTCAAAATCCGCCATCACGAGCTCGATACCTTCATCTTCCGGAACAGAGGGCTTATCCAGATATACAAACCACAATATCAAGAAAATCAGCAGCATCGAAAGTATGCTGGCGATGATACCTATTATGTGAGAATCGTTTTTCATTAATTACAAGTTGCGCAGCTGCTTGGCAAGCAACTGCAGAAAGATTACTTCTTGGTAGCCACCACGAGTTTCATGTGGTTTTGGTTAGCAATATCCAATACGCGCACCACTTCTTTGTAGGCGATATCCTCGTCAGCATGCAGAGCTATGTACATGGTGCTGTCTTGTGCTTGAAGTTCCTCCAAAAACGGCTCAAGCATCTCAGGATCAATCTCTTGCGGCTTGGCTTTCCCTACAGCTACTGAGTAAATACCGAGGTCATCGATATATACTTTAGCCACCACCTGACGTGTATTCGTGCTGGCCTTCGCCTGCGGCAGATTGATCTTGATATCGTTGGGCGCCGACATCGTACTTGCCAGCACGAAGAACACGAGCAGCAAGAAGATTAAGTCGGTCATAGAAGACATCGAGAACGACGCCTCTACTTTATTTCTACGCTTTAATGCCATCGCAATTCGGTTTAAGCAGGTTCATTGAGCAAGTCCATAAACTCCATCGTACGGCCTTCGAGCTGACGCACAACGCGATCAATACGGCTCACGAGGAAGTTATAAGCAAAAATGCAGAGAATACCTACAATCAAGCCGGCCACCGTAGTCACCATAGCCTGATACATACCCTCCGAAAGGGCCGAGAGCTCAATCACGCCGGAATTGGTAGAAGCCATGTTGTAGAACACCTGCACCATACCTACTACCGTACCAAGGAAACCAATCATCGGGCCACCACTGGCGATAGTAGCAAGAATCACGAGGTTCTTCTCGAGCGTTGCTATCTCCAAATTACCTACGTTTTCAATAGCTACCATCACGTCCTGCATCGGGCGTCCTATACGGGTAATACCCTTCTCTACCATTCGGCTTGCAGGCGTGTTGGTCTGCTTGCAGAGATTGAGAGCAGAGTCTAATTTTCCTTCATGGATATAATCTTTGATGCGATCCATAAACGAACGGTCTTCTTTCTGAGCCTTATGAAGCACCACAAGGCGTTCTACAAAAAGATAAATGGCCCAAGCCAACAGGATGGCAAGTACGATCATGATAACACCACCATACTGAGCCATTGTCCAAAGATTAATGGGTTCTGGTTCTACAGCCTGAGCAGCTGCGTTTTGCATCGCATTCAGCGTGTCGATTTGAAGCAGATTCATTGTCGAATAAGTTTATGGGCGAAGGCCCGATTGGTAATTAGTTTAATTGTGCTTTGTATTGACGGATGGTTTCTTCAATGCCCAAATAGAGTGCATCGGAAATGAGTTGATGCCCGATAGATACTTCATCAATCCAGGGAAAAGCTTTTACGAGCGGTCCTAAGTTCGGAATCGAAAGGTCGTGACCTGCATTCAGCCCCAACCCCAACTCGCGTGCTTTCTCAGCAGCCGGACGATACATCTCAATGGCAGCGGTAGGATCTTTGTGAAACAAATCCGCATATGGGCCGGTGTAAAGCTCCACCCTGTCAGCTCCTACTTTCTTGGCTCCTTCCACCATCTCCGGTAGCGGGTCAACGAAGAGCGATACGCGAATGCCCTCAGCATGGAAGGTTTGGATAAGCGTCTGCAATAGCATCTTGTTGTGCACCGTATCCCATCCGTGGTTGCTTGTAAGCTGCTCCGGCGAATCCGGCACAAGGGTCACCTGCGCTGGATGCACTTCACAAACGAGCCGAACGAAATCAGCAGAAGGATAGCCTTCGATATTAAACTCCACCCCAATAGCCTTCTTGATAGCATAAACGTCAGACCGACGGATATGCCTTTCATCTGGCCGAGGATGAACCGTAATGCCCTGAGCACCAAAGCGTTCGCAATCAATCGCAAACTGAAGAACGTCTGGTGTATTACCCCCTCGCGCATTGCGCAAAGTGGCCACTTTATTGATATTTACGCTAAGTTGAGTCATAATTGGCTACAAAATTAGTATTTTTTTTTGATATACACAAGTGTATATCGTTTTTTTTCTCATTTTCCGAGTTCTGGCTCAAATTTCTCGCGCCATTTGTCAAATCTCAGCACGGAATCGTTGCCATACATCCAAATAGAATTGCGTACTTTCTGATACGGCACCTCTTCGCCCAAACGCGTTTTGGAGTAAAACTTATCGGCGTAACAGATAATCTCCTCTTCTATCGTTCGCGGACAGTAATCTTGCGGCGGTAGCGGTAGCTCTTCTCGAATCACCTGTTCGAGCGTGATACCACTACCCGTATGCCGTTCTGCCACTCCTGCATGCTTTGGGAAGCCCTCTTTGCGGAGCAATTCGGCACCGAGATAACCATGCTCAATATACTTATGACTGCCTTTGCAGAAAATGCGCGGAGCATCTACCATCACGATACCGATATCATGGAGCATAGCCGCTTCTTCCACAAACTGCCTATCTGCCCCAAATTCGGGATGCGCATCCACAATCTTGAGCGCACGATCAGCTACCTGACGCGAATGCGTGAGGAGAATATGCTTCAGTTCGTCTTGCCCCTCGTAATATTTATCTATCAAAATGAGCGGATTCATCATTTCAGTCCGTTTAAAAAATCTTTAGCTGCCATTCGCTTTTTGCCGGGCACCTGCAATTCGAGGATATCCACATAACCATCTGCCGTTTTTTGCGCCAAAGGCGAACGTCCATCCGATGGTTTGACGGCATACACCTTCACGTTTTCAATCGTCTTATCGCCAATCTGCAGGTTGCACCACGCAGCCGGATATGGAGAAAGTCCTCTTACGAAATTATGCACTTCAACCGCCGTTTGGCTGAAATCAATGCGGCAAGTATCCTTAAAAATCTTCGGTGCCGGACGTAAGTCGCTTGACTCTACCTGCGGCGTTGTGGGAACAGGGATGCCGCTCGTTTCGCTTTCGATAATCAAATCTACTGTCTTGCAAACCAAGTCAGCACCAATAGCCATCAATCGGTCATGAACCGAACCCACGTTCTCCTCATCGCCAATGCTGATTTCCTCCTGCAAAATGATATTGCCGGTATCAATCTCATGCTTTAAGAAGAAGGTCGTAACACCCGTCTGCTTATCGCCGTTGATTACCGCCCAATTGATTGGAGCAGCGCCTCGATACTGCGGCAGCAATGAAGCATGGAGATTAAACGTGCCCAATCGGGGCATGCTCCATACCACTTCCGGCAACATACGGAAAGCTACTACAATCTGCAAATCGGCATGGTATGCCCGCAATTGTTCCAAAAACGCCTCGTCTTTCAAACGCTCCGGCTGCAATACGGGGATAGCATGCTCCAGCGCATATTGCTTCACAGGCGAGAACTGCACATGATGGCCTCTGCCCGCGGGCTTATCGGGCATCGTGACGCAAGCCACCACCTGATAACCATCCTCCACCAATGCTGCGAGGGGAGCTACCGCAAAATCGGGCGTGCCCATGTATATTATTTTCAAATCTTTCTTCTCCATATCGAAATAAGCTTTATTCTGCGCCCCAAAGCAACTTGTTTTTTAGAGCATGAATAAACGAATGATCTTTCATTTGTACAATCTTAATCGTGTGCTGTGCTTTGCGAATCTCCAGCTTCACATCTTCTCGTACAGCCTGCGAACGGCCATCTACCGAGATTAAGAAACTGCCTGATCGGGAATGCACTTGCAGCTCAATCACTCGATCTTCTGTAATCACGAGCGGACGCACATTCAAACTATGTGTAGCAATAGGCGTAAGCACAATAGCCGGCACATGAGGGGCAACGAGCGGACCACCTGCAGAAAGGCTGTAAGCCGTTGAACCTGTGGGAGTAGCAATCACCAAACCATCGGCTTTATACGTATGAAGCAGATGACCATTGAGATACGTATCAATCACAATCATCGAGCTCAACTCCTGCTTCATTACCGCCACCTCATTGAGCGCATAAGGCATCATCACATGTCCGCCATTCTGTGTAGAAACCTGTAAAACGGCACGTTCGTCGATGGTGCAATCGCCTTCCAGCAGTTTCTCCAGCGCCGAATCAATCTCATCAGAAGTGACCGCAGTAAGGAATCCCAAATGGCCGCAATTGATACCTAAAATGGGGATATCTTTACCGATTACAGCCGCAGCTGTAGTAAGAAACGTGCCATCACCTCCTACAGAAATGGCATAATCCACATTTTCAGAACTTTCTTCTGAATAGCCATCGTAATCCTGCGTAAGATGCATCTCATAGCGCAGCTCCTGAGAGAGGAGTACGCGTACATGATGGGATGCAAAAAATGCCAAAAGATGCTCTACTTGTGCGAGCGTCTGATCTTTATATGTATTGCCGAATAAAGCAACTGTCATTTTTAATAGAATTTATGCGCAAAACCAATCGAAATCAACTCTTTGAACTGCATCTTGGCCTTTTCATCATCGTTTACGATACGGGAAGAGTCATACCGCGGATGCAGCATCACACGAGCCGACATAAATCGATTGATGATAAAATCACAAGTCACTTCCAAGTCCAATTCTACGGCTTTATAGTTGGTGTAAAGATACAAATCGCTCTCCAATTGAATTTCTCTCAGCGGCTTCCATTTCCATTCCAATCGCACGGAAGAACCCACTTGATTGAGGGCTTTTTTTCCGGCTTCTATACCATAAGAAGTATAGTTCGAACGAACAGTATCCGCAGCACAAACCATCTTATATGCAAGCGGAGAAATGACCATTGATAGGTTCTTTATCGGCTTGTAATCAACACCGATAGCAATGTTCATACGAACAGGAGTAAATGGTCCGTTTTTGATAGTCATCTGATTGGCATTATACGTACGGAAGAGCTGTGTACGGAATTCTGCAGTAGCCGAAATATATAGTTTCTGCGCCACTTTCACGCCTAATTTTGAATACAATCGGAAGAGGTCGTCGGTGGTATTCACTTTTCGGAGCGAATCGCCCGAAACGGTGCTGAAACCCGCAACCCACTCGCCGGTATTCTCCCAGCTGATGCGCTTTTTGTCGTCGTATATGATTTTGCCCTTCAGACTTCCATACATAGCCAACGCTGAATTGCCACCTTCGTACCAATTCTTGGATACGTAGTTTTGCGTAAATTGCAGCATCGTATTCAGTTCCTTAAACCAAGGATTGTTCTTATTTTTGATAGCAGCCAAACGTTCTTTTCTATCCGCTTCGGTATCCTTAATGAGCGATTTCTCCGGCACATACAACTCATAGAGCGACTTGCTCTCAGTTGCATTCTTCATAGGAATCTGCTCCAGTTTGGCGGTATCCATCACGCCCACGTATAGCGCGGCCGCGCGCGTAGTTATATAACGTCTTGTTTCTGCGCGCACATCCTTCGCCAATTGAATCGGCTCGTCAGCAGGCTTCTCAAAGGGAGCATAACTCAGCTCGCGGAAACGAGGGAGAGGGGCAGGCTGATAAATCAGCGGCAAACAGAGGGGCGAAAGAAAATACTGCTTACGAAGTGCCTTAGCAATGCGAATCGAATCGCCATAACCGATATGCTGTGCCATCACCGAGGTCGTATCGTGTTGCAAACGATATTCATGAATCGAATCCTCCTTCGACTTGATATATGCTGACTGCAGACCTATTATATTGAGCAGATACGAATCGTCGGCTTTTTGCGTCAACTCTCCTACCTGCATTGTATCCACATGCAGCACACCTTCAATCACCTCAGGAGCAGCAACCAAACTATCCTGCTGAGCAAGGGCAGTATCCGCCGAAATGGACATAATGCTATCCTGCTGAGCATACGCCAAGCAGGATAACATCAAACATAGTATCAATACGATTTTTCTCAAAACTATTACTTTTTATTCTTTTTTGAAGGCTCCAATGTTGGGTCGGGCAACATCGGACGCTTCATTGCTCTAACCATCAGCCAAATCCCCCAAATGATAAACGGCAGCGAGAGCAATTGTCCCATATTGAGGAACATATTTGATTCAAATGCCTCCTGATTGAATTTGATAAACTCAAGCATAAAACGGGTGAAGAAAACGATCTCCAACCACACGCCGAAAATCAATCCCGGACGACGAGCAGCCTTCGTCTTGTAATACATCCACGCCGACACCACAAACGCCACGAGGCAATACAGCATCTCGTAAATCTGCGTAGGATGGCAAGGCTCTGTTTGGCCGTCTCTTACGAAGATGAATCCCCAAGGCAGATTGGTAGGACCACCATAGATTTCCGAATTGAAGAGATTGCCCAATCGAATCAGGAAACCGGCTACCGCTACGCCAATCACCAAGCGGTCAAACAGCCAGGGGATGCCCTTGTGAAACACTTTCCTGTCAATCATGAAAGCAGCAATAATCAAGCCGATAGCCCCGCCATGCGAAGCCAACCCACCCTGCCATATCTTCAGCATGTCAAGCGGATGCTCGATATACGGATTGCGATACGTGATATTCCATGCGAAAATCTGTATCGGTTCTAATCCCAACTGTTCGCACGAATGCCATTCATAGAAGAGGCAATGCCCTAATCTGGCACCAATAATCGAGCCGAGCACCATGTACATAAAGAGCTTGTCAATCCACTCCTGCGGATGGTGCTCACGCTTGTAGATATTATCTTGAATCAGGTAGCAGAGATAAATACCGAGCGCCCACATGATACCATACCACCTGACGCTCAGGCTGCCTATCGAAAAAGCTACGGGATTAACGTCCCAAACAACTGACAGAAATTCCATTAGAGTTTACCGTGGCATTGTTTATATTTCTTTCCGCTACCACATGGGCAGGGATCGTTCGGACGCACTTTCTTCTCCACATGGATAGGTTGCGTTACCTGCTGACGACGTGTGTCTTGACCATTGGCAGCAGACATGGCGGTTTGGATATTGCCCGATGCCGAAGTCTGACCAATCTGCGGCCCTTGAGTAGAACTGATCACCTGATCTTTCTGCGTCTTGTAGCGCGACATATCCTGCTTGGGAAGCTCGCGTGCTTGACGCACTTCCTCCTGCGGATTTACAGCAATCTGACCGCGGAGGAGGATAGCAATAGCGCGACGATTGAAGCTGTTCAACATCTGCTCAAACAGATTAAACGACTCAATCTTATAGATTACGAGCGGATCTTTCTGCTCATACGAAGCCGTCTGAACGGAATGACGGAGTTCGTCGAGCTGACGCAAATGCTCTTTCCATTCATCATCAATAATATAAAGGAGTGTCTGCTTTTCGAAGCAACGTACCACCTCGCGCCCCTCGTTTTCGTAAGCCTCACGAAGCGGAACGATCACGTTGTACATGCGCTTGCCATCTGTAAGCGGAACAAGGATATTCTGATACATATTACCCTTGTTTTCATACACGTTCTTGATTACCGGATTAGCCACATTCACCAGCACGTCCATCTTGCGTTTGAATGCTTCGAGCGCAGCTACAGCCAACTGCTCTACCAAATCATTATCACGACCGCGGCGGAATTCGGATTCATCAAACGGCACCTCCATTGCGAACACCTGAAGCACGTCCATCACCAATGCATCGTAATCGAGCGAGCTCTTGGCATCTGCAATCATCGACTCCGCAACATCGTAAATCATATTGGTGATATCTACGCCAAGGCGCTCACCCATCAACGCATGGTGGCGTTTTGCGTAAATCACATTACGCTGCTGATTCATCACATCATCGTATTCAAGCAGGTGCTTACGAATGCCGAAGTTGTTTTCTTCCACTTTCTTCTGCGCACGTTCAATCGATGAGCTGATCATGTTATGCTCAATCATCTCGCCTTCTTCAAAGCCCATCTTGTCCATCAAAGCGGCAATCTTCTCCGAGCCGAACAAACGCATCAAGCCGTCTTCCAAGCTCACGTAGAACACCGAGCTACCCGGGTCACCCTGTCGGCCTGCACGACCACGAAGCTGACGATCCACACGGCGTGACTCATGGCGCTCCGTACCGATGATAGCCAAACCGCCAGCGGCTTTTACCTCATCCGTAAGCTTGATATCCGTACCACGACCGGCCATGTTCGTGGCTATCGTTACAATGCCCTTACGACCGGCTTCCGCTACAATCTCTGCCTCCTTCTGATGCAGTTTCGCATTCAGCACATTATGAGGAATACCGCGCATTCGGAGCATACGGCTCAAAAGCTCACTCACCTCCACAGAGGTCGTACCCACCAATACCGGACGGCCTTCGCCAATCAGTTTCTCGATCTCAGCTATCACGGCATTGTATTTCTCGCGCTTGGTGCGGTAAATGCGGTCGTTCATATCGATGCGGGCAATCGGACGATTCGTAGGAATCACCACCACATCGAGTTTGTAGATATTCCAAAACTCACCCGCTTCCGTCTCGGCCGTACCGGTCATACCCGCGAGTTTGTTGTACATACGGAAATAATTCTGCAAGGTGATGGTGGCAAACGTCTGCGTTGCACCTTCTACCTTCACGTTTTCCTTGGCTTCCACAGCCTGGTGCAGACCATCCGACCAGCGGCGGCCCTCCATGATACGGCCCGTCTGCTCATCTACGATCTTCACCTCGTTGTTCATCACCACATAATCCACATCCTTCTCAAAAAGCGTATAAGCTTTCAGGAGCTGATTAACGGTATGAACGCGCTCTGACTTCACCGCATAATTGGTCATAATGGCATCCTTGCGGGTCGTCATTTCTTCTTTGCTCAACTGCTCTTTCTCCAAATCGGCAATCTCGCTGCCCACATCCGGGAGCACGAAGAAATTGGGGTCTTCGGTCTGACCGGCGAGCGTCTCTGCACCCAAATCCGTCAGTTCGATATGTTTGTTTTTCTCATCAATAACGAAATAGAGCGGATCGGTAGCAATATGCATGTTCTTGTTTTGCTCCTGCATATAGAACTCCTCCGTCTTCTGCAAGCGCACTTTAACACCCGGCTCAGAAAGGTACTTAATCAGCGCCTTGGCTTTCGGCATGCCCTTATACGAACGGAATAGCGCCAATTCGCCTTCTTCCTGAACGGCCTTATCCGGGCTGTCCAGTTTCGCCTTCGCCTCCGCAAGGTATTTGTTGGTAAGCGTCTGCTGCGTACGAACGAGCAACTCTACGCGATGCTTGTATTCATCAAACATCTGATCCTCGCCCTTGGGTACCGGACCGGAGATAATCAACGGTGTACGGGCATCGTCAATCAATACCGAGTCAACCTCATCCACGATTGCATAGTTATGTTTGCGCTGAACGAGATCCTTGGGCGAAGTAGCCATATTATCACGCAGATAGTCAAAGCCGAACTCGTTGTTCGTACCGAACGTGATATCGCATTTATACGCCTGTCGGCGCTCCTCCGAATTCGGACGATACTTATCAATGCAATCCACGCTCAAACCGTGGAACATATAAATCGGGCCATTCCACTCGGCATCACGTTTGGCCAGATAATCATTTACCGTAATAACATGCACGCCCTCGTGCGTAAGCGCGTTAAGGAACACCGGCAAAGTAGCCACAAGGGTCTTACCCTCACCGGTAGCCATCTCGGCAATCTTACCCTGATGGAGCACCACGCCACCTATCAGCTGTACATCATAATGAATCATGTTCCATGTAATTTCATTACCGCCAGCCATCCAGTGGTTGTGGTAAACGGCCTTATCGCCATCTATCTCCACAAAATCAAAACGGGCAGCCAAATCGCGGTCGAAATCATTGGCAGTCACCACCACCGTCTCGTTTTCCGTAAAGCGACGAGCGGTATCTTTTACGATGGCAAACACCTCGGGCAGCACCTCGTTCAGAATCTGCTCATACCCTTTTTTGATATCTTTGTCAAGATCATCTATCTTGCGATAAACGCTCTCGCGCTTTTCTATCGGCAGCTGCTCAATCGAGCTTTTCAGCTGAGCTATCTCATCTTTCTGAGGCTGCACATGTGCGGCAATGCGCTCCTTAATTACCTCTGTGCGAGCACGAAGATCATCGTTGCTCAGTTGGGATAAAGTGGGATAGATCGAATTGATCTTATCCACATACGGCTTAATCGCCTTCATATCTTTCTGCGATTTATTGCCGAACAGTTTCGTAATAATTTCAATAAAATTCATTATCTTCTTTTGTTATAGTTTCCTTTTTTCATTCGGGTCACGCATCATGCGCACACCTTTGCGCTGCAAAGGTACAAAAAATTTTTGGATTACGCAAATTTTTTCCGATTTTTGGCATGCAAAATGTGTACCAACTTTCGTTTTTTGTGTATTTTCTGCCATTTCGTCAGTCTCCTATTGCACAATTCGCAAAATTATTGTACCTTTGCAAAGAAAATTTTCAGAAATAAAAAATCATCTATAATAATGAAAAACGTAATCATCTGCATTTTACTTGCAGCAGCTTCGGCTGTCATGGCTCAGTCGCCTTACGACTCACTCTACGCCAACCTCCCCATCGAGATTGAGCGCGTTCAACCTGTTGTTTTTCCTGATACAACGGTCAATCTTAAAACCTACTTCAAGCAGCATCAGGTGCTTCCGCTCACTCCCAACGCCACCAATGTCAAGCTCGCTACCGAAGCCATTCAGCAGGCTATCGATGAACTCGCCAAAGCCGGTGGTGGACATATCGTGCTGCCGCGTGGCACTTGGAAAACCGGACCGATCACCCTTCGTTCGAACATTGACTTTCACCTCACCAAAGGCTCCGTTTTGCTCTTTACCGAAGACAAGTCGGAATACGTGAAACCCGACTCCAAAGGCCGCGTACCGTCCAAAGCGCGCGCTTGCATCACAGCCTCCAAAGCTGAGAATATCGGCATCACGGGCGAGGGTGTGATCGATGGTCAGGGCTTCTATTGGCGACCCATCAAATACAAGAAACTCATGAAAGGTTCCGATGAGGACAAGGCTATGTGGGAGTACGCCAAATCGCTTGGCGGACGATGCATTCCCAATGGCTCGGATACTATTTGGTATCCCTTCTCGCTCAACAAAGAGCTCGGCATTCCCAATATCGCCGCTACTCCCGATGAGCAGGAGAAAATGCGCTACCATCTCGTGAGCATCAACGACTCCAAAAACGTGCTCGTGGAAGGTGTCACCCTCCGTAACTCTCCGAAGTTCCACCTCGTCCCTGCTCGCATCCATAACCTCATCATCTCCGGCATCACAGTAGAATGTCCGTGGTGGGCGCAGAATGGCGATGCCATGGATATCGGCAACTCACAAGTCTGCCTCGTGACCGGCTGCAATATCACCTGTGGCGACGATGGTATATGTATGAAAGGTGGTGTAGGAGCCGATGGCGTAAAACGTGGGCCGAACCGCGATTTCCTCATTATCGGAAACACCGTTTTGAGAGCACATGGTGGCTTCGTTATCGGCTCGGAATTTTCGGGCGGAATGCAACGGCTGATCGTGAAAGATTGCGTGTTTGACGGCACCGATATCGGACTCCGTTTCAAATCCGCACCCGGACGTGGCGGATGGTGCGAAGACATTATCTGTCAGGATATTGTGATGAAAAACATCCGCGAAGATGCCATCTTCTTCGAGTCGGGTTATGCCGACAGAGCAGTAGGCAGAAGTGCTACCGATGGCGACAACAAAGAGGCGTTCTTCCCCGACTGGGGCAACTGCATTTTCCGCAATATCACAGCCGTGAATGTACGCTCGTTTGTCAACGCTACCGGATTGAAAACCAACCCCGTACACGATTGTCTATTTGAGAATATCAAGATTTACGGCTTGATTCGCGAGCCGCTCAAACTATCGTTCTGCAATCGCTTCACCTTCAAGGATTGCACCTACTCCGGCGGCACCAAAAATAAGATTGACAAATCCTGCTCCTCCATCCTCTGGGACGGCACCAACCTCGCCGAATAATCCAACTCATGCCTGTCTTTTCCTGAAAAAATAGACACCCTTACTCTAAAATTTGTAACGTAACCCACCTACAAGGAGTAACCGAAGTAATTTGTGTAACCATAACCAAAATATATCATATTCGGCAATAGTTACCAATGTTGCTTCGGTTACTCCTTGTATTTTTTCTTTTTCCCCAATTTCGCTCTTTGTCTCCCCAAAATCCCCTTTTTACCTCCGATTTTCCCTCAAAGTGCTGTTTTTTCACGAATTTTCGTTATAGTATACCGCAATTTTGACCTCAAAATATAACATAAACAGCAAAAATCAATATGCTAAAAAAATTTTAATATAATATAATATAAAATATATTATATTATATTAACTCCTATATATATAGCCACAAAAAATTTTTTTTACAAGGAGTAACCGGAGTAATTTGTGTAACTATTATAATATTTTATCATATTCGGCATAGTTACCAATGTTGCTTCGGTTACTCCTTGTGTTTTTTTCTACTTTTTTTCTTGCTTTGCCCAATCATTGGGGCACATGCACGCAATCCGGACCAATACCTCACGCAATCCGGACCAACCCATTGCCATGTCAGAAAAAAGTAGTAATTTTGCAGCGCAATCAGATAAGGCACGAATCAGATGAGTTCACGAATCGTCGGAGATGGCTTCGCTAACGAAAGTCTCATCCCGGGTCAGAGACTTGCAGCGCTCCGTATCTCCTCCTCTCCACGAAATCACCACGATTGCTCCACATAATCTCCACGATCCTTGTGTATCGCGTGTGTAATAGTGGTTTTTTACTAACCCCCTGCGGGGTAAAATCCTAACCCTCTCGTCCCCGAGCCCCGCAGTTGTTTCATAGGTGGACATGAGAGGGATTGATTATGGGTAAAGTTTATGGTAACTGGGTCACTGGCCTTCACAGCGGTCGCGCTTGCAAGC
>JALFZG010000090.1 GCA_022784645.1 Bacteroidales bacterium | reverse complement strand
TTGGGCAATCATTGGCCATGCGAGCGCGCATACGTGCGCGCACAATATATAGTAATGTAGTTTCATGCGGATGCTTGTTTTATTTACGTCATTATGCTTAGAGCTCTTGGCCGAGAATGTAGTGGATATTGCTTCCGCTCATATTGGTGCTGCCGTTGATAGGATCGAATACATAGCCCCAGTCGATACCCATTAAACCGAACATCGGGAGGAAGATTCTTACGCCTACACCAAGCGAGCGCTTCAAATCAAAAGGATTAAAATCCTTGATATCAGCCCAGCAGTTACCCGCCTCGGCAAATCCGAGCACCCAAATGGTAGCATTCTGCTCAAGCGAGATCGGGTAGCGGATTTCCATCGTATATTTATTATATACATAACCGAGGTTACGGCCCGTAACTGCATCATACGGAGTAAGCGAACCAGCTTCATAACCGCGCATAGAGATGTAGTCAGTAGAGTAACTTGAATAGGATGACATGCCATCGCCACCCATGTAGAACGACTCAAATGGCGACTTCGCATATTTGTTGTAATGACCGAGGTAACCGAATTCTGCACGGGTCATCAACACGAGTTTGCTGTCTTTGGTGAGCGGCGTAAATACCTTGCCGGAGAACTTCCATTTATGGTACTCAAGCAGGTTATATCGCTCCTCGTTGGTCATCTTGCTATAGTCTTTCTTATTCATGAGCGACCATGGCGGGGTGATCTTCAAGCTGAGGCTAAACTGCGAGCCGCGGCGGGTATAGATGGGATTGTCAATAGAGTTACGCGAGAGGTTGAGCGTGAGCGCAAGGTTATGACTGAATCCATCGGTGAGCAGCAGGTAGCGCCAGTTCTTCATCATATAGAGCTGATAACTGAGCTCTCCATAAAACGTGAAGAAGTCATCGGGCCAATGCAGACGTTTGCCATAACCGATTGCTGCACCAAAAGTGCGGAGATACTGATCAGGGTCAGCTTCCATCTCCTGAAGCTGCTGATAGTAATCGTTGTTATAGCCATAACCATACCCATAGGAATTGTTATAATAGCCAGAATAAGCATTATAGAGACTATTATATGCATCTAAGTAGCTTTTGGAGTAGCCGGTTTGGCTGGCAAAATACGCGCTAAAACTCAACGAGTTAGGTCGTTTACCTCCGAGCCAGGGCTCAAGGAAGGAGATAGATGCGGAGTTGTAATAAACGCCATTGATGCGAGCATTGACTTGGAATGTCTGACCTTCGCCTTGCGGCACAATGCGATATGCTTTCTTATTGAAGAGGTTCTGGATAGCGAAGTTCGTAAACTTCAGTCCAATAGTACCTACAAGGCCCGAAGCACCCCAACCTAATGAGAATTCGATTTGGTCGGATGATTTGGTCTCAAGTTGGTAGGTGATATCTACTGTTCCATCTTCCGGATTGGGCTGAATATCCGGCACAATCTTTTCTTGGTCAAAATGTCCCATCTGCGCAAGCTCGCGAAGCGAACGCATGATATCCGACTGCGAATAGAGTTGACCGGGCTTGGTGTAAAGCTCGCGGCGAACAACATGCTCATATACGCGCGTGTTACCAACGATATTTACCTCATTGATTGTGGCCGGTTTGCCCTCATACATACGCATTTCGAAATCAATGGAGTCACCATCAATCTTCACCTCTACAGGGTCAACGTTGAAGAAAAGGTAACCCTGATCCGTGTACATTTTGCTTACGGCATCATCGTCTTCGTTGAGGCGCTTATTGAGCTCTTTCTGGTTGAAGATATCGCCTTTCTTGATGCCAAGCACGAGGTTGAGCGTCTCGTAAGGATAGACCGTATTGCCCACCCATTGGATATTTCTGAAGTAATATTTCTTGCCTTCATTGATGGTCATATAGATGTCCACCTTATTGGAGTCTGTAGGGCAAGTGACCACGGAGTCCGCTACGATATATGCATCGCGATAACCGATTTCGTTGTATTTCTCGATGACTGCCTGCTTGTCTTTCTCGAACTCTTCCTGCACGAACTTCTTGGTTCTGAAGAAGTTAATGATATTATTATCATTAGTCTTCTTCATCGCGTGGTTGATCTTGTTGTGGTTGAGCGCCTCGTTGCCGGTAATGTAGATGGCGTTGACCTTGGTCTTTTCTTTACGATCTACATTGATTTCAACTTTTACGTATCCGGGCAGCGATTCATCTTTGTATTGACGAACGTTGACCTTGGTATGGTAATAGCCCTTTTCGGCATAGAATTTCTTGACCATTGTTTCTGCTCGGTCGGCGAGGTTGGGCGTCATCTGACTGCCCTTAGAGATACCTACTTTTACTTCAAGGTCCTCTTTGTCGCTCTTCTTGATACCGTTGTAGATGACTTCGCTTACGCGCGGACGCTGCTTGAGGGCGATATTGAGCCAAATCTTATTGCCCTCAATCTTAGTGGCCTCAATCTTTACGTCAGAGAAGAGGCCCTGCTTCCAGAAGCGGCGGATACTCTTAGTGATTTGGTCGCCTGGCACTTCAATCTTATCGCCTACGGCAAGGCCGGAGAAGCCGATCAAGACAAAGTCTTCATACGACTCCGCTCCCGATACGGTGATACCCGCTATCTCGTAGGTTTTGCGCTGGAGGGTATATTCAATCTTGGGCAGTTTAGCCTTGCTGACGGCAGAGTCTGCTGCTGAGGAAAGGGCAGAAGCGTTATCGGCTACCTGCGCCATGAGCGGCAGGTAGCTGAGGAGGAATAGAATGATGAACAGTTGCTGTTTCACTGTGTTATGCTGCTGTTATTTCTGAATTTGTTCGGATGTTTTGCCAAAACGGCGTTCGCGTTGTGCGTAATCAACAAGTGCTTTATAAAACTCTTCACGAGTGAATTCCGGCCAATAGCAGTCTGTGAAGTACATTTCTGAGTAAGCCAGCTGCCAGAGCAGGAAGTTGGAAATGCGATATTCACCACTGGTTCGGATAAGCAAATCTGGGTCGGGAATACAAGCCGTTGTCATGTTGTCCGTAAGCGTTTGCTCGGTGATATCATCTGCTTTCATTTCTCCGCTTTCTACCTTGTGAGCAATACGCTTCATGGCTTCAGTTATCTCCCAACGAGAAGAATAGGAGAGAGCTAATACAAGGCTGAGCCCGGTGTTGCCTGCGGTATCGTCAATGAGTTGGAGATACTTTTTGCGCGCTTCGTCAGGCAGACGATTGGTATCGCCGATAGTGAGCAGACGAACGTTATTTTTCATCAACGTTGGGCGCTCTTTGGCTATCGTATCTACCAGAAGCGTCATGATGGCATCCACTTCCTCTTTCGGTCGATTCCAATTCTCAGTAGAGAACGTGTAGAGCGTGAGGTATTTTAGTCCGAGCTCTGCTGCTGCGGTAGTAATTTCATGTACGGTTTCTACGCCTTTTTGGTGACCAAAAACGCGTGCAAGACCTTGCTTCTTGGCCCAACGACCGTTGCCGTCCATGATGATGGCTACGTGCTCCGGAAGGCGATCTGTAGTGAGTTGCTCTTTATACATAATGTGTTGGTTTTGTCAATTTTGGAATTAATTGAAAAAGTTGCATGTAGTGCATGCGCGCTTCGATTTACAGAAATCAAAAACAATGCCAATAGTGAGTTGTCCGGTCAAATCATTTTCAAGAATATTTGATCCGTTAAGTTCGTGGGTATTGGAATATTGGCTGCTGTTCTCGAGATTATCTTTGAAATAGAGATTGTGTTGCCAAGCAATATTTAACCCCCATCTTGATGCAAATTTCCATTTAAAACCAATGCCGAATGGGAAATATAAGCTGGCGGGGATGCCTGTAT
>JALFZG010000023.1 GCA_022784645.1 Bacteroidales bacterium | reverse complement strand
TGCAAAGTTAATACTTTTTTTTGAATTGACATAGCGATTTCGCCAAACAGCTATAATATTTGGCGAATGAAATCCATACTTTTTGGCCACTTCTGCGGCACTCATCGAGCTTGTTTCGTACTCCTTAATAATCATTAAGCGCTCTTCAAGCGAGTAATTTAAACCTCTTTTTCGCATTTTTAAGTAGATTTTTAGTGTCTACTTATTTCAGGATAAGACAATGTGTAACGTTTGTAACGTTTGTAACGCTTTGTCGCTGCGCGCCACGCTGTTTTGACAAATAAAGCATTACTGCACTGTTTGTAACGCTACGCGTTGCTGCAGCCGTATTTAGTCGAGATTATCCCACCGCTTCGCGATGGGATAATCTTATTTATTCTCAGCAGAATTTATTCGTTACCCGAGGTATATCGAAAAGCGCGAAGCGCTAATGGAACCACTTGGAACCATCTGGAACTATTTGGAACGCCCTGCGGCCGTGGAACGCCCGCAGGGCTATTTTGTATTGTTCGTTGGCAGCAGATATTATCTGCGTCCTATTCTCTGGAACGCGCAAAGCGCAAATGGAACGGTCCTTGGCCAATGGAACGCCCGCAAGGCTCTACGCGGCCTGGAACGCCGCAGGCAATAGCCTGCTCCTTGGCGCTACTGGAACGCCGCATAGAGGTTACTCGTGTACGTGTGTGCGATGGTAACGCGATGAGAGTGCGATGAACGTGCGATGATTTTGAATTGCGGTGCATAGGTAGTACAAAATTTTTAATAATTTGAGGGTAAAATGCACGAAATCCAAAAAAAATGCGATAAACGTTGAAAAAAATCAACGGAGTTGCATATTTACAAATATCCTTATTGGTATATTTGTCAAAACGTTACAAACGTTACAAACGTTACAAACGTTACACATTTTTGAGTCTCAGGCACGTGTGCGCATATAGTATATATAATACTACCCCCCTACGAAATACCCCTAAATTTTATCATTTAAAATTGCCATAAAAGTACATAAAGAATACCGGAAAGTAGGTGGTAAAGTGGTCAAAAGTAGGGATTAATGGCTGAAAAAAGCATAGTTGATGATTCCTTACTCTCAAATGTGTAATGTTTGTAACGTTTGTAACGCTTTGTCTATTTGCTCATAACGTAAAGAGTGCGCAGTCCGTGAGGATAGCGCACTCAGTTTTTAGGAATGTAGCGAGCGTGTTAGAAACGAGAGCGGAAGACACCGTTATTACGTTCAAGTCACTAAACCATCAATATCGTTTTATCAAAAAGTTTAGAAACGAATCGCTAATCCTATACCATCTTTCGAACTTTGGAGATTTAAACTAATTTGTGATTTATAGCGCACTGCTTGGTTATAATATTCGTAATTGTTATTTCTTGTATGGTAACCAAATGCAAGCAAAGGAACAGAGCTGGCGGTTGCGGCAGAGCCCAAAATAGTAAACACTACACCGGTGCCCCATGCCCAATCTCCTAATTCATCTTCTAGGAAAATCAGTGGGATTCCTGTGGTTACTAATGCAAGACCAGAGCCGAAAAGGCCCCAACCGGCACCAATCAACTGGGTAGATTTATAATATTTCTGCCATGCTTCAGGTGAGTTATTCTGAATAAAGCGAACATAGGCAGCCTCGTCCATAGAGATGGGCTTTCCTTGATAATTTGCCTTATACATATTACCAAATTTTTGTATTTCTCCCAAATCACTATTTGTACCACCGAAAAAAGGATTGGGCGAATTATACGGATTGTCTGGAGTAATATTCGTTTGTGCTGGTTGGGTATTAAACACTTGCACAGAGCCATTTTGGAAAATAATCGTATTAATCTCCGTGGTTTGGAGAACAAAGACAGGTCCCTGCTGATTATCCCAAACCTTGTAACGAATTTCGGTAGAGGATACTTCTGAAATAACGCATTCAATGCGCTTAGCATCTTTCGTGATGATGATGTCTTGGCTGAAACTTACCATGCTCACAAAAAGCAACAAACCAAACAATACAAATCGTTTCATTTTTCCAATCTTTTGTGCCTACTCTTAGATGGGATTTTCGGCATGTTCCCTTATTTTAACTGTGAATGATCGACTTTATGCATTAATAATGAGGATGCTTCCTTGGGCTTTAGATGCTACATGTTTTTAAGGATTTGCACCTGCTTGTTCCACGCTTGGAACAGTCTTCCGCTTATCGCTCCCAGCAGATAGGGAGGAAAACCGCTCAACCATAGTTGAGCATGAATTCGGCTGCAAAGATACAAAAAAAAATTGAAATACAAAAAATAATGAACAATATTTTAAAAAAATCACAAATTTATTTTTTTCGACTACCGTTTATTATCTCGCAACTCTTCCTGAAAACATAGACACTTTCCTAAGAAAATAGACACTTTCCTAAGAAAATAGACAGTGGCGAGCATCGAGCAAAGCATTAAATAGTGTAGTAACGCTTTCGCTGCTGCGCTATTTTGGTATTTATATCAAAATACTACAAATAATGCAGTAACGCTTTGATTTATTTGTCAAAGAAGCGAGCAATGCGAGCGTTACAAACAGTGCAGTAACGCTTTGATTTATTTGTCAAAGCGTTACAAACGTTACAAACGTTACACATTTTAGCGTAAGGGTATGGCGCTGCGCGCAGTTCCATTAGCGCTTCGCGCGTTCCAATTGCCTGCGCGCGTTCCATTTGCCTGCGGCGTTCCAATTGCCTGCGGCGTTCCAATTGCCTGCGGGCGTTCCATTAGCGCTTCGCGCGTTCCAGAGCCTGCGGCGTTCCAATTGCGCTTCGCGCGTTCCAGTAGTCGGAGGCGGTGGATAATATTGTCTATGTTTTCAGGATAAGACAACAGATTATTTGCGAACGACGCGACCACATTGCATCACGAAAGTGAGGTTTTGGCTGCGGTCAAAGGCGATGATATCCGCATCCTTACCGGACTGAAGCGAGCCCTTTCGGTCATAGATTCCCATAATCTTGGCAGGCGCTTCTGAAATCATGCGGCATACGTCTTCCAAGGGGATATCGGCTTGCTGATAAGCGGTGCGTACGAGTCGATCCATCGTAGCAATCGAACCGGCAAGCGCAGAGCGGTCAGCCAACTTACAAACACCATCTTCGAGGATAACGCGCGGGTCGAACGCAATCGGTTCGTCGAATGCTGCACATGCGAGCGAGTCGGTAATGAAGCACGTGTTCTCCGTGCCCTTAATCTGCCATGCCATCTTCATCATGATGGGGGGCACATGAATGCCATCAGCAATCATTTCTATGGTCATGTTCTTTTCTGCAAGAATAGACTCCACTGTACCGGGAACCTTATACTCTCGGTTCTTATACACCACAGGCATAGCATTGTAGAAATGGGTAGCGTGGGTCATGCCGAGTAGGTTGGCATTGTGCACATTCTCATACTGTGCACGCGTGTGTGCAATCGATGGCAAAACACCCGACTTAACGCATGCACGAATGAAATCTTCGGTACCAGGGAGTTCGGGTGCTTCATCCCATCGGCGCAACACCCCTTTGCCTCGCTCCAAAAGCGCATTGTAGTCTTGCGGGATGGGGGCAGTAATCCATTCTGGAATCTGTGCACCTGCCTGGGCCGTATTAAAATAGGGGCCCTCAAAATGCAAGCCCTGCACGGGAGAATTCGGATTTTCCATGATCTCACGGCAGGTATCAATAGCCTTCTCCATCATCGGCAAAGTTGACGAAGAGAGCGTAGGGAAGATGGAAGTGGTACCATAATGCAGATGCGCATTAACCGCTACATCAAATGCTTCGCGCGTGCCTTCCATGAAATCTCGTCCGCCACCACCATGCACATGCAGTTCAATGCCACCGGGCACTATATCTGCACCTTGCACGTTGATACGCTCCGCGCCCACGATAGGGAGCTCGGTATTCTCTACTGCAAAAATCTTGCTGCCTTCTACGATAACGCTGCCGTTATATAACCATCCATTTGGGGTAAGAATGCGACCACCGAAAATTTGTTTGTACATATTGGTATAAATGCAAACGCTTAAGGCTAAATGTGTTTTCGCAAACGTTTGCGCAGCAAAATTAGTAATAATTCTTGAATTGACCAAATGTTTGTCAAAAAAAAAGCATATTTTGTGAATATTTTATCAAAAAAGCTCCGCAAACACTAGCATAGACGCTGAAAAACAAAAAAACTGCCCACCAACATAACGTTGGCAGGCAGTCGTTATAGTATGCGCCATCGCGCAGATTACCACTGCGTTCCGAGCATGCGGAGATAGCTCTTATAGCGCCATTGTGCGTTCTCCTTAGCAGCAAGGAAGAGCTCCTCTGCCTCCTTCGGGAACTGCTTCATTACTGAAGCAAAGCGCACTTCACCCTTGAGATAATCGGTGAAGAGATCCCAGTTAGGCTCTTTCGAGTCAAGCGAGAACGGATTCTGACCTTCAGCCTCAAGCTGCGGGTTATAACGCCACAGGTGCCAGTAACCGCATTCTACAGCCTTAGCTTCCTCTGCCTGGCTCTTACCCATACCAGCCTTCAAGCCGTGGTTGATACACGGAGCATAAGCGATGATGAGCGAAGGTCCGGGATAAGCCTCAGCTTCGCGGATAGCCTTGAGCGTCTGAGCCTGATCAGCACCCATAGCAATTTGAGCTACATATACATAACCATAGGTAGTAGCAATCATACCGAGGTCTTTCTTGCGCACACGCTTGCCGCTGGCAGCGAACTTAGCGATTGCGCCAAGCGGAGTAGCCTTAGAAGCCTGACCGCCGGTGTTAGAATACACCTCCGTATCGAGTACAAGGATATTTACGTCCTCACCCGATGCAATCACGTGGTCGAGACCACCATAACCGATATCGTAAGAAGCGCCATCACCACCGATAATCCACTGGCTACGTTTAACCAGATGATCTTTCTCTACAAGAATCTGCTTGCAAGTATCGCAACCGCAAGCCTCGCAGAGAGCTACGATCTTCGGAGCAATCTCCTTGGTAACCTGAGCATTTTCCATATTGTCGAGCCACTGCTGGAAGAGTGCCTTAAGTTCATCAGAGCACTTCTCGCACTGGAGACCTTCGTTCATGAGGCGAGCCAAACGCTGCTTCATCTTCTTATTGGCAATAGCCATACCCAAGCCATATTCGCAGAAGTCCTCGAAGAGGGAGTTAGACCATGCAGGACCCTGGCCCTTCTCATTCTTGGTATAAGGAGTAGAAGGCACGGAGCCGGAGTAGATAGACGTACAGCCGGTAGCATTGGCAACAATCTCGCGGTCACCGAAGAGCTGGGTGATGAGCTTCACGTAAGGCGTTTCACCGCAACCGGAGCATGCGCCGGAGAACTCAAAGAGCGGAGTAGCAAACTGCGAGTTCTTCACGTTGCTGCTGATGTCCACCAAGTGCTGCTTGGTAGCTACTTTCTCTACGCAATACTGCCAGTTCTCTGCCTCAGCGAGCTGTGACTCGAGGTCAACCATCTGAAGAGCCTTACCAGTCTTCGGATTGCCCGGACAAACGTCCACACAGTTACCGCAACCGAGGCAGTCCATTACACCCACTTGAATGCGGAAGAACATACCCTTCATGGCGGCCGGAGCCTTCATCTCAATCTTGGTAGCATTCAGGCCCTCAGCCTCAGCTGCATCCATTACGAACGGACGTACACATGCGTGCGGGCACACATATGCGCATTTATTACATTGAATACAGTTATCTGCATTCCAAGCCGGAACGAATGCTGAAACGCCACGCTTCTCAAACTTAGCGGTGCCTGCAAACCAAGTACCATCCTCGATACCCTTGAACGACGATACAGGAAGCAGATCGCCATCCTGAGCGTTGATCGGACGAACCACCTTATTGATGAAGTCGTCACCATCGGTATACACCTTCGGTTGCTCTTCAAGAGCCGACCATGCGGGATCAATTGCGAGGAGCTTATACTCATCACCGCGATCCACAGCTGCGTAGTTCTTGTTTACAACGTCCTCACCCTTCTTACCATACGACTTCACGATGAAGTGCTTCATTTCCTCTACGGCTTTCTCTACAGGGATAACGCCGGTAATACGGAAGAAAGCAGACTGAAGGATGGTGTTGGTGCGGTTACCGAGACCAATCTCCTGAGCAATCTTGGTAGCGTTGATATAATACACTTTAATCTCGTTGTCAGCGAAATACTTCTTCACCTTGTTGGGGAGGTTCTTTACGAGTTCCTCACCATCCCACATGGTATTGAGCAGGAAGGTACCGCCCTTCTGCAAACCGCGGGTAACGTCATACATGTGGAGGTAAGCCTGTACGTGGCAAGCTACGAAGTTAGGCGTAGTAACGAGATAGGTAGAGTGGATAGGCTGATCACCAAAGCGGAGGTGCGAGCAGGTGAAGCCGCCCGACTTCTTCGAGTCGTAAGAGAAATATGCTTGGCAATACTTATCGGTAGTGTCGCCAATGATCTTTACGGAGTTCTTGTTTGCACCTACCGTACCATCTGCACCGAGGCCGTAGAACTTAGCCTGGAAGAGCGAAGCATCGCCCATTGCTACTTCTTCGCCAACGGGAAGTGAGGTGAAGGTAACGTCATCGTTTACGCCTACCGTGAAGTGGTTCTTAGGCGTAGGAAGAGCGAGGTTCTCATATACAGCGAGCATCTGAGCAGGCGTAGTATCGTTTGAACCAAGACCATAACGACCACCTACTACGAGGATATTCTGCAAACCAAGTTCGCTGAGTGCGTCCTTTACGTCGAGATAGAGCGGTTCGCCATTAGCGCCCGGCTCTTTGGTGCGGTCGAGCACGCAGATGCGCTCTACCGATGCGGGCAACGCCTCTTTCAAATACTTGAGAGAGAATGGACGATACAGGTGTACGTTGATCATACCTACCTTCTCGCCGCGCTCTGCCTTGTAGTCAATAACCTCGCGGAGTGCCTCGCATACCGAACCCATTGCGATTACGATATTCTTAGCATCGGGAGCACCGTAGTAGTTAAACGGACGGTACTTGCGGCCGATAACTGCCGATACCTTATCCATATAATCCGAAACGATATCGGGCACTGCATCGTAGAACGAGTTGCTGCTCTCGCGATGAGCGAAGAACACGTCAGGGTTCTCAGCCATACCGCGCATTACCGGACGCTCAGGAGAGAGGGCACGATCGCGGAACTCCTGAAGCGCCTTCTTGTCAACCAGCGGCATCAACATTTCCTGATCCACAACCTCTACCTTCTGATACTCGTGAGAAGTACGGAAACCATCGAAGAAATTAATAAACGGTACGCGCGAAGTAAGCGTAGCCAAATGAGCCACACCTGAGAGGTCCATCACTTCCTGAACGGAACCTTCAGCGAGCATAGCGAAACCAGTCTGACGGCAAGACATCACGTCTTGGTGGTCACCGAAAATACAGAGCGCATGCGAAGCGAGCGTACGAGCCGAAACGTGGAATACGCAAGGAAGGAGCTCGCCTGCGATTTTATACATGTTGGGGATCATCAAGAGAAGTCCCTGCGATGCAGTAAAAGTGGTTGTGAGGGCACCAGCCTGGAGTGAGCCATGAACTGCACCAGCAGCTCCTGCTTCTGATTGCATTTCCTGAACGAGCACAGTCTCGCCGAACATGTTTTTGCGGCCCTGTGCTGCCCATTCATCGACGTTCTCCGCCATAGGAGACGACGGCGTAATGGGATAGATAGCAGCTACCTCCGAGAACATATACGCAATATGCGCTGCGGCGGCGTTACCATCACAAGTCATAAATTTCTTTTCTGCCATTGTAATTAAATTAAAATAAAACAGTTAATGGGATAAATATACGTATTGAGCAAGGCTCAAATTATCAATAGAGGAATCCGAAGAGCCAGAGGGGCACTTGCATAGGCTGCGTGGATTGCTCCACATTGCCTACTGCCGTGGTGCGAATCACCTGCCTATAAGGCGGCTTCTCTGACACGTCGAAATAATACTTGCCATCCACAAGGAACATAGCCGTTCGCTCCGTAGCGTTAATCTTATGATTTCCGTGGAGCGCATTATAGAAGAACGTCTCAGCAATGAGTTGCGGAGAGAGGTTACGCTCGCCCACGCTATAGGCAATATTCGTATTTTGCACGTACACGCGATTGGGCTTTGACGGCCATTGCTTATCTTCGTAATACAGCAGATTCAAGAGGCGCGCGTCCTTCAGATACTTGATATAGTTCATCGTAGTGGCACGGCTCATGTCGATATGCTCCGAGAGGGCACTCACATTCAGCGAGCAGGGTGCCTCTGAGAGAATCATATGGAAAAGTTGCTTGATCTTGCTCAAATAAGCTACGTCAATCATGCGAATCATCAGAATATCCACTTCGAGCATCATATTGATGGTCTTAAGCAGATTCTCCGAATAATTGCGATTCTCCAGATAGAATGGATAATAGCCGTGATGCAGGTAATCCTGAAAATACCAAAGCGGATGCACTTTCTCGCAAATCTTGCGCGCAATAGATGCATGATTGCTCACGATTTCTTCAAGCGTGTACGTTGGAAACGATGTTCCTGCCTGAAGATTCAAATACTCGCGGAAACTCAATCCGCGGAGATTGTACATCTTTACGATATCTTTCAAGTCAGGGTTCTCATCCGTAAGGCGCATTACCGGGCTCGCCGAGAATACGATATGCAACTGCGGATACTTGAAATAGCACTCGCGCAACTCTGCCGACCAGTTAGGATACTTGAACGTTTGATCGAGCAGCAGGGTCTTGCCTCCGGCACGAGCAAACTCATCTACGAATCCGAGGAAAGAATTGTCAGAGAAGTAGAGGTTATTGAAATTCACGTAAAGACAATCACGGCTTTGGCCAAAGCGCTCCTTCGCATACTGCAGTAGGAAGGTGGTCTTACCCACTCCGCGCGACCCTTTGATGGCTATCAATCGATCATTCCAATTGATTTCATCCATCAGGCCACGACGAATCGGAACATTTACATGCTCCACCAGGTACTTGTGTGTTTGGAAGAAAGTGTCAAGCATTTTTACCCAATTTTACACTATAGATGCAAAATCGGCCGCAAAAGTACAAAAAAAAAATGAGATTTGCAATATTTAGTTTACATTTTTCTCATTTTTTCCACAAAAAAAGTCATTTTCTTACCCTATCTTTGTTCTGACGAGCAAAATCTGCCCAAGATTTGACTTTTTTTCCACCGCCAATCGGAAGTCCAAGTTGTAAATAATGACAATACGCAATGCCCAAGGCATCGGTAGCATCGAGCTTCTTGGGAATCTGCTCAAGCGGGATATGCAGATAGCGCTGAAGCATAGCAGCAACCTGCTCTTTGGATGCATGGCCATTGCCCGTAACCGCCATCTTGATTTTCATCGGCGTATATTCGTTGATGGGCAAGTCACGCGAAAGGGCAGCCGCTATCGCAACGCCCTGGCCGTGCGCCAACTTCAGCATCGTCTGCACGTTTTTATCTACGAACTGCGTCTCAATCGCTAATTCTGTAGGCTGATAGGCGTCAATAAGTTCTTGGACTTTGAAGAAAATCTGCTGGAGCTTGGCGTAGTGATCATCTGTCTTATGCATATCGAGCACATCAAAGTGGATCACCTCCGCCTTGCTTCCTGCAGTTTTTAGCAATGCATATCCCATCACCGTAGTGCCTGGGTCGATGCCCAATATCAAATGTTCTTTTACGAGATTATCAATCATTCTTTTCTAAGGCAACCAACGCATCATCCATCAGATTCGACAATGGGTAATTCCTTGAATCAGTGATATAAACACGAAGCCGCAACTTTACCTCGTCGCCGGGCTTGATAGCACCCGTAAGGCTGTATCCAACTATAAATTTTTTCTCAATGCGAATTGGTGCCACTTGTGTAGGAACACCATTTTTCTCCAACTCATAGGTCATACCTATCACCACCTGCACATTCTCTCGGCGGGATTGAAGCCAAATCGTTGCATAATTGAGCGCCACGTCCGTCTGAAGCGGATACCAATCCAGACTTATGTCTTGTCCACCAAGGAGCGGAAGTACCGACATGGGGCCCGAATAATTGACCGATCGGATGGTAAACGTAATATCCGTAAAATGCGGATTTTCCATGCTCAATTGGCGCTCAGATTCTATCTCGAGTGTATCGCCATTAGGCGATGTGGCGGTCATCTTGCGTTCCAACTTGAGCGACTCGCGATTCAAGCAGCGATAGAAATCGCCGAGTTTCCAAGTTGCTAAGTCGAGGCGCTCTTCGAGCAAACGAACCGACACTGTATGGTTCGCTTTGAGCGGCGACTCGATGCCCTTAAGGAAAATGGAGGCAGATGCCTCACCACTGTAATATTCTTCAAAAAAGCCATATTGCGAAATATAACCATTAGAAAAAGCCAATTGCTTTTCTACTTCAGCCTCCTGCTCCGGCGCAAACGTCTGCTGCTCAATTTTCCAGGGAGAATACTGTAAGATATTTTCTTTCATATCGTGAGAATGCTTAATGAATGGTTTGTATCAGTCGTCGTAATCAATGGGTGGTTTCGCGAACGCGCAATCCAGTAGGGATGACCACCTGCTCTGCATCGGTCTTGGGCGAATCTTCTTCCAATCGGAAAATCAGCCGCTCTACCGCTGTCTTTCCTATACGCTTGCCGTATTGCTCCACCGTGGTTTGCATGGGGTCGGTAAGACGGGTGTGGATATCATTGGAGAATCCGCAAACAGAGAGCTCGTCGGGTATGCTGATATGCATCATCTTAGCCACATAAATCACGCCATCCGCGATACTGTCGTTTACGCAAAACACCGCATCCGGTCGTTGCTCTTGCGCAAAAAACGCAGATGCCTCTCTTACGGCTTCCTCACGTGTGTCAGCATAATGAATATTTTGCTCTGAATAGGTAAAATTATAATGCTCAAGCGCAGCCTTGTAACCTCTTTGGCGCTCCAAAACAGCAGCCGTAGAGAAAGGCGTTGTAAGCATTACGATTCGCTTGCAGCCCGTCTGTATCAAATATTCAACTGCCTGAAAAGCGCCTCCGAAATCGTCGGATATCACCTGATCGCAGTTGAGCGGAGAATAGCGGTCCACTACCACCATCGGCACTCCTTGTTGGATCATATTTTCGTAGGGGCGAAAATCAAATGTGCGCTTGGTGGGACACGCAATAATGCCCGCAACGCGCGCATTATCAAGCATCTGCAGGCATTGCTTTTCGTGCTCGGGATCTTCCTTCGTACGAGCAATAAGCACGTTGTACCCCGCCACATTGGCAGCCTTCTCCACGCCCTCCAAGATGGTAGAGAAAAAATAACTCGTAAGCTCCGGGAGAATGAGTCCGATGGTCGTAACCTTTTGCGTGCGAAGCGACGACGCCATCTGATTCGGGCGATAATGATGCTCGCGAGCATAGTTTGTGATTATCTTCTTCGTTTCTTCCGAGATGTCCGGATGATTTTGGAGCGCACGACTCACGGTTGATACCGAGAAATGTAGTTCATGCGCGATGTCTTTGATTGTAATTGCAGCCATTATTGTTGTTCTTACTTGGGTTATTCTCAACCTGTCAATCCTCTTCTATGATGTACAAATCCTCTCCTTCAGCGTGCATCAGATAATGCTCACGAGCATAGCGCTCTAACTGCTCAGGATCTTCAAGCGACTGAATATCGTTGCGGGTTGCCTCAATTTTCTTTTCGTATTCCCGCAACTCGGCTTTCTTTTCGCGAATTTCACAGGCATATCGAATGCGGGTAATGAGCGATTGATTACCCACAAAAACATACACTACCGCAAACACTAAAATAGCTATTAAGTACTTATTAAACAGATACTTACGCCATTTAAAAAAACGTTCTTTCCATACCTCTTGATTCATAGCTTCGGATTTTTTCCGCAAATGTACTGCTTTTTTTTGGATTGCGCAAATATTTTACAGAAAAAATTTTATTTTTTGCATTTTATTTGTTCAGACGGATTTTTTTTCGTATCTTTGCACCCAATTATTAAATAAATGCTAATGAATCGCTTATTTCATACCTTTTTGCTCGCTTTATTTTTCGTATGCGCGAGCGCGCAAACACACGTGAATTTCTCGGATCTTGAGAATTGGACGTGCAGTGAACTGAGTCAATACGTTGGTCAGGAAGTAATTTTTGACCAGCCCATTTATATCTGCAATAATTACCGCTCCACGATTACAGCATCGGTGCATCGACAATTTTCTCCTACCAATCAGGCGGAGCCTTCCACGGCCGCATATAACGAGATTGTGAACTTAAACAAATCCAACACATTTACACTCACGGGGCTCACAGGTTACCACCGAATGGGTGAAACGATTCACGGCATGCGGGCGCTTATTAACTCCACTTCTTCCATCACGTGCCTTTCGTATGACCATATCAATGGCACGCGTACTGACCTGGAAGCGGGCATTCCTTCGGTGGATCTACGCTACGATGCGCAAGCTGACACGTTCATCACCCATAATCTGCTCGTGTGCGCAGCCAATCTCGAGTATTATCTTGTGGAGCAATTCGGTACCGGCAGCAGCACGATGGGGCCCGCCAACAGCACCGAGCACCAAAAGCAGCGAACCAAAGTAAATGCAGCACTCACAAAAATCAATGCCGACCTCTATGGATTGGTAGAGATTCAGCAAGGGCAAAACGCCATCAGAGAGATTGCAGACGACCTCACCATTTCTACCGGAAGGCAGTTCAGCTATATTACCGATGGCAGTTCCGTAAATGGCACTTATACCAAGAGTGGCTACGTATATTGCTCCGATGTACTCCGTCCGTTTGGTGCCATCAAAGAAAACAACCAAGGAGTGGTGCAGCGTAAGAAACTGCAAGCATTTGAAGTGATTGCCACCGGTGAGAAATTCATATTCTCCATCAACCATTTCAAAGCCAAATCGGGCGCCGGTAGCGGAAAAGATGCGGATCAGAAAGATGGTCAAGGTGGTTATAACTACACACGCACAGAAGAGGCGCGTTCCGTACTTGCGGCTTATAGCAACAATAAGACGTATTACGGCGACGATGATATCCTCATCATGGGAGATCTCAATGCGTATGCAAAAGAAGATCCCATCACCGTGTTAATTCAAGGCGGGATGACCGACCTCCACCGCCATTTCCACGCTGATTCGTCGTATTCCTACACTTATCATGGACAGGCAGGTTACCTCGACCACGCGCTCTGCAACAGCACGCTTCTCTCGCAAGTGACCGGTATGGCGGCTTATCATATCAACTCTGATGAATCCGACGATTACACGTACGACAAATCGTCAGACGCTACGATGTTCCGCTACTCTGACCACGATCCCGTTCTCGTGGGACTCAAACTCGACAGCCACCACACGACCATCCTACAGCCATTGCTCACAGTTAAGGATGGCGAATTAATGATTCAGGCGCCCGAAGGCGGTTACTATTCTATATACACGCTCGATGGTATGTTGCTCGCATCGGGCAGCATCAACAGCCTCACCGGCACCATCCCCTGCCCTACCTCCGGCATCGTGATCGTAAAAATCTACACGGCAGAAACCGTGTATTCATACAAACAAATGATTATTCAATAACATGCAGCAACTCAGTCTGTTTGATATCAACGACCCCATTGAGGACGAACGAGAAGAGCTCCTCCGATTGCGAAATGAGCTGAGGGAGCATAATTACCGCTATTACGTGCTTTCCGCGCCCACGATTTCTGACCGTGAGTTTGATGAAAAAATGCACCGCCTCGAAGCGCTCGAACAGCGGCATCCGGAATGGATGGATCCGGAATCGCCCACGCAGAAAGTGGGATCGGATTTGGCGCAAAAGAATCCCAAAGTGCAGAAAACGGGCAATTTCGAACAGGTAGCTCATCGTTATCCGATGCTTTCACTCGCCAACACCTATTCCGAGGAAGAAATTCGCGCTTGGCTCGATCGCGTTTATAAAGGGCTCGATTATACGAGCAGCAATACTCCGATTGAGATTGTTTGCGAACTGAAATTCGATGGTCTCTCCATCTCGCTTTGGTACGAACATGGCAAGCTCACGAAAGCACTCACCCGAGGCGATGGAGTAAAGGGAGATAACGTGATTGACAACATCCGTACCATCCCCACTATCCCACAAGATATCAGCAGCAAAACAGACTTACGCTCGGTGGAACTCCGTGGCGAAGTGCTCCTACCTTGGGAAAATTTCGAGCGCATCAATAAGCAACGCGAACTGGCAGAAGAGCCGCTCTTTGCCAACCCGCGTAATGCTGCCAGCGGCACCCTCAAATCGCTTGATCCTGAACTCGTACGCGCCCGCGGCCTCAGCGTTTATCTCTATTACGTCTTGGGAGATAACCTCCCAGGCAACAGCCATTCCGAGCGCCTCGATTGGGCCCGCCAACTCGGATTCCCCATTTCTGAGGCTATGCGCGTATGCAAATCCGTGGATGAAGTGATGGATTTTATCCATTTTTGGGACAAAGAACGGCGCAACCTACCCGTAGCTACCGATGGCGTTGTTCTCAAAGTTAACAACCTAAAGCAGCAGGAGCAACTCGGTTTCACAGCCAAAACACCCCGCTGGGCTATCGCATATAAGTTTGAAGCAGAGAAGCAACTCACGCAATTGGAAGAGGTGAGTTATCAGGTTGGCCGAACGGGCGCTATCACCCCAGTAGCCAACATGACGCCTGTACAACTATCCGGCACAATGGTGCACCGCGCCACGCTCAACAACGAAGATTTCATCCGACAACTCGACCTCCACGAGGGCGATTTCGTGTGGGTAGAGAAAGGAGGAGAAATCATTCCTAAAATAACAGCTGTGGAAACGAGTCGCAGGCAGGAAAATGCTCGCCCCATCACGTTCATCCGCAACTGTCCCGAGTGTGGAACGCCTCTCGTACGCTTCGAGGGCGAAGCAGCGTGGTACTGCCCCAACGATAATTGTCCGCCGCAAATGAAGGGGAAGATGGAACATTTCGTAGCTCGTAAAGCGATGAATATCGATGGCCTTGGCGCAGAAACTATCGATCTCTTCTTCGAACTTGGACTCATCCGAAACATCGCGGATATCTACCAACTTCGCGCGGAGGACATCGCTCCGCTGCAAGGGTTTGGCGAACGCTCTGCCGAACGAATAATACAAGGCATCGAAGCCTCTAAACAGGTGCCTTGGGCAAGGGTGCTATTTGCTATTGGTATTCGGTTTGTAGGAGAAACAACAGCTAAAAAACTTGCGCGTGCTTTCCCAAATATTGACTTATTGATGGCGGCTGACGAAGAGCAGTTGATCGCAGTAGAGGATGTGGGCAACGAAATTGCACGCTCCATCCGCCGATACTTCGAGTCTGCCGACAATCTTGCTATCATCGAGCGCTTGCGCAAAGCGGGATTGCAGTTAGAAGGCGAAGAAGCCACTATGTCTGTAGGAAACTCACTTGAGGGGCTATCCATCGTTATCTCTGGCGTGTTTGAACACCATTCGCGCGACGAATACAAAGCGCTCATCGAACAGCATGGCGGAAAGAACGTAAGCTCCGTCAGCGCTAAAACAGCATTCATCCTCGCCGGTGGCAATATGGGGCCCGCCAAATTGGAGAAGGCCGAAAAACTTGGGGTGAAGATCATGAGCGAAACGGAGTTCTTACAGCTCATTGGCGAAATCCAATAATCAAAGCATCAAATTATTTTGACAAGAATCGACAATCATTGGTAATGAACATCAAAGAATACATATTTCGTTACAAATATCGCAGTCAAATGAAGAAGCAGCCGCGCACACCCGTCTATCACAGTTACCGGACGGTTCACCGCATCCTGCTCCTTTTTGAAAGCGACTTGCTCGAGCGCAACGTACAAATAAAAGCACTCATCAAGCAGCTGCAGCAAGACGGCAAAGAGGTGACAGCTTGGGGATTTGTGCCGGGGAAGAAAGTGGCACAATCGGCTATTCTGCGCGACTATCGAGTATTGGCGCAACAAGATTTCACCAGCTGGGGATGGCCTCAAGAGCAGCAAATCAAGGATCTACAACTCGAAGAATACGACCTGATTATTGACCTCAATGTGAGTCAACTTCTCCAGCTTCGTTATCTCTCGTTCTATGCTCGCGCTGATTTCCGATGCGGCATGCTCACACCTGCACCTTGCTTGGCAGATTTCCAGATCGACCTCACGCATACCAACGCCCCCGAAGCTGCCCCCGAACAGCCAGAAAACAAAACCGCAGCGGAAGTCGTCAACTCGGCCATCAATCCAGCTTACCTCTTTGATCAGATTTTGCATTATCTCCAAACAATAGAAGAAAAATAATAATACGGCGAACTGCCGCAAGAATATAAAACGCAAACAGTCAAAAAACGAAACATAATGGAAATACTCAAATACTGCCTTCCGGCACTCATCGTATTGCTCGCCACATGGTTGGTGCTCTTCAAGATGCTTCGTGAAGAGCGCGACAAGCGTGAGTTTGAACTCCGCAAAGCCTCACATAAAGAGGCGCTTCCCATCCGTTTGCGCGGATACGAGCGCTTGGCAATCTTACTCGAGCGCACCACACCCGAGCACATGCTACGGGATATGGACATCGCCAATCTAACTGTGCAACAGTTGCAAATACTGCTGATGAAAACAGTGCGATTGGAGTTTGACCATAACCTCTCTCAACAAGTATACGTATCAGACGCTGTTTGGGAAGCAGTAATACTCGTAGAGGAAGAAATGATCAGTTTCATCGCAGCCGGGGCAAAAAACTTCGCGCCCGACTCACCCGCGTTGCCGTATGCACAACAACTCATCACTGTATATAGCTCCAATGGGCAGACACCCAATCAGTTGGCACAAATCAAGCTCCGGGAAGAAGCCCGCTCAATCATGAACTGAAATGATGAACCTCTTCTATACCTCAAAAGCCATCGCTAACGTTAGTCTTAGCATCGCTATCGCCATTATCGCTCTTGGGATAACATCCTGCACTGTCGACACCGAATGTCGACAGCAGATAAACGTAGTAGTGGGTGTGCAACTGCAAGGCGATTCGCTGAGACTGAATACGGACAGCACCGCTTACGACACCGTAAGTTTCACACAAATCCGGGGCTTAAGTGTGTGCGGTGTGACGCGGGATTCGCTCCTTTCAGATGGTCAAAAGAGCATCTCCTCGCTCTCCCTGCCCCTTAGAAAAACGGCAGACACAACCGCCTTCGCCTTCTCGCTGGCGGGCATAGACGACACCCTACTTGTCGTTTATACGCGCGAGCCTAACTACATATCCCTCGCTTGCGGTTGCGCCATATTCTCCACCATCGACACCATCGATTACACCACCCGATTCATCGACTCAGTGGAGGTACTCAATACTGCTGTAACCACCGTAAAAGAAAACCATCTCAAACTCTATTTCCACATGCCGCAAGAAAATCTGCATAAGGCAAACTTACAGCAATAACCCCAAACGCAAAACATACTAAAGCATTACTCCGTTGAAACGCATTCTCTACATATTCATTCTTCTCTGCAGCACCATCCCGATGATGGCGCAGTTTTCGAATATGGGACAGAACAGGGGGCAGAGTAACAGCCAGCAGCAAGTAGTGGAAGAAGAGCCCGATACCACACCGATATGGCAGGGTATGAACGTCAAACTCGATTTAGGCAATACAATCTACACGCTTGCCACCACCCGCGCCAAACGACAGCAATACGAGATAGCCCTCAACTGCAATCTCAAGAACAAGTTCTACCCCACCCTCGAACTTGGTTACGGTCTAAGTCAGGACATCGCGGGCGGAGGTAACTACGATGGCCAAGGCGGTTTCATGAAGTTGGGCGTGGACTTGAATCCGCTGCGCAAAGGACGTAACAAATACTACGCATTGCTCGCGGGTATCCGCATCGGCCTCGGCTTGCAGCAGTTCAGTCTCACCGACGTAACCCTCAATGATGGCTATTGGGAACCTGGCGGTGTAGTGATGGATTTTCCCTCCACCTTCCGCGCTGACTGTTGGGGGGAAATCTGCTTTGGCCTACAGATACAAGTAGTAGGTCCTCTGACCATGGGTTGGTATGGACGCATCCACTTCCTATTCACTGGAAAGACAGGTGACCATCAGCCCTATTACATACCTGGTTACGGAGGCGTGGATGCCGGCAATTTCAGCTTCAATTACTACATCGGCTACCGCATAGATTGGCCCGAAAAAAAGGCGGAGAAAAAGCCCCATAACGAGCTTCCAGACGCGCAACCAACAAAACTTCAAAACTAAAACAAAAATTATTTATATTATGAACGTTACCAAATTAGCAGCCGACAATATTCGTATTCTCTCGGCGGCAGCAGTAGAAAAAGCAAAATCGGGTCACCCTGGTGGAGCCATGGGTGGCGCTGACTTCATCAACGTGCTCTATTCGGAGTACCTTCGTTATGATCCGCTCAATCCCGCATGGGAGGGCCGCGACCGCTTCTTCCTCGACCCCGGTCACATGTCACCGATGCTTTACAGCACGCTCACGTTGGCGGGATTCTATGAACTCGACGACTTGAAGTCGCTTCGCCAATGGGGCAGTGCCATGCCAGGACATCCTGAGCGCGACCTCTGCCGTGGCATAGAGAACACATCCGGTCCGCTCGGTCAAGGACATACCTTTGCACTCGGAGCTGCCATTGCGGCTAAGTTCATGAACAACCGCTTCGGCGAGGTGCACAATCCCCGCATCTACGCGTTCATCTCCGATGGTGGCATCCAGGAGGAGATCTCGCAAGGAACGGGTCGTCTGGCGGGGCACCTCGGCATGGATAATCTAATTATGTTCTACGACTCCAACGATATTCAGCTCTCCACCGGCTGCGAGGCCGTGACGTCGGAGAACGTGAAGATGAAATACGAGGCATGGGGCTGGTTTGTGCAAGAGATCAATGGCAACGATGCCGGTGCTATCCGTGCAGCTATCGATGCTGCCATCGCAGAACCTTCCCGTCCGTCGCTCATCATCGGGCACACGATTATGGGCCTCGGATGCCGCACAGCTGAGGGTGAGTCGTTTGAGAAACAATGCTCGACCCACGGTCAACCCATCGGCAAGTCGGGTGCGTCGTTTGAGGCCACTATCCGCAACCTTGGCGGTGATCCAGAGAACCCATTCGTAATCTTCCCCGAAGTGGCCCAACTGTATGCCGATCGCCGCGAGGCGCTTATCGCTGCTGCCAAAGAGGCGTATGCCGCTCGAGATGCATGGAAAGCAGCCAACCCCACCCTCGCCAAGACCTATGACGCGTATTTCTCGGAAGAGGTGCCCTGCATCGATTGGTCACTCATCCAGCAGAAACCGGGCGCTGCCACCCGTAACGCATCGGCCACCGTGCTCTCATATTTGGCTGAGAACGTGGGCAATATGATATGCTCCTCGGCTGATCTCTCCAATTCCGACAAGACGGATGGTTTCTTGAAGAAAACGCACGCGCTGATGAAGGGAGATTTCTCGGGCGCTTTCTTGCAAGCCGGAGTAGCCGAGCTGACCATGGCATGCGTGATGATGGGTATGCAGATGCACGGAGGCATCATCCCCGCTTGCGGCACGTTCTTCGTGTTCTCTGATTATATGAAACCGGCCGTACGCATGGCCGCTCTAATGGAGCTGCCCGTGAAGTTCATCTGGAGCCACGATGCTTTCCGCGTAGGCGAAGATGGTCCGACCCACGAGCCGGTAGAGCAGGAGGCACAGATTCGATTGCTGGAGAAACTGAAGAACCACCATGGTCGCAACTCAATGCTCGTGCTCCGTCCGGCGGATGCCGAAGAAACAACGATGGCATGGCGCTTGGCCATGGAGAACACCCTCACGCCCACCGCGCTCATCCTCTCGCGCCAAGACATCCCGGCTCTGCCGCACCACGACCTTGAGGGCTTCCGCCGCGGCGCGTATATTGTTGAGAAAGATGCCGACCCGCAGGTAGTGCTGCTGGCGAGCGGCTCAGAGGTGAGCACGCTCCTTCAGGGTGCTGAACTGCTCCGCGCTGAGGGCATCCGTTTGCAGATTGTGAGCGTGCCGTCAGAGGGACTCTTCCGTCAGCAACCGGCAGAGTACCAACGCGAAGTGCTGCCAGAGGGCGTAAAGCGATTCGGCCTCACAGCCGGCTTGCCTTGCACCTTGGAAGGCCTGGTAGGCGAACACGGCACCGTATGGGGACTCGAGTCGTTCGGCTTCTCTGCCCCCTACAAAGTGCTGGACGAGAAGCTCGGCTTCACCGCACAAAACGTATATGAACAAGTAAAGAAACTGCTGTAAAAAACTTCTCATAACAACCATCTCCCGAGACTATCAACAACGCGCGCCCGCGCACTGCGCACTCACACGCGCGCTTATAAATAAGGTACAACAATGGACTATAATTTTTCAGAAATAGAGCAAAAATGGCAAGCTTATTGGCGCGAACACAACACCTATAAGGTGGACAACAGCAGCACCAAGCCCCATTTCTATGTGCTCGACATGTTCCCCTACCCTTCTGGTGCAGGCCTCCACGTAGGCCACCCGCTTGGATATATCGCTTCGGATATTTACTCGCGTTATAAACGTCTTCAGGGATTCAATGTGCTCCACCCGATGGGCTTCGACGCCTATGGTCTGCCCGCTGAGCAATACGCCATTCAGACGGGCCAGCACCCGCTCAAGACCACTAATGAGAACGTGGTTCGCTATATCGCACAGCTCTCCAAAATCGGTTTCTCTTATGACTGGGACCGCATGGTGCGCACCTGCGACCCCGATTTCTACCGCTGGACCCAATGGGCGTTCGGACGTATGTTCCACTCTTATTACGACGCAGAGCGGCAGCAGGCTCGTCCAATAACCGAGCTTATTGAGCGTTTTGAAAACGAGGGTTCTGACCACTTCACTGCCAGCGAATGGAATCAAATGACTGAGAAGGAGCAACAAACGATCCTGATGGATTACCGCATCGCTTATCTCGCCAATACGAAGGTGAACTGGTGCCCGAAATTAGGAACCGTGCTTGCCAACGACGAGGTATCAGAGGGTCTTTCCGTACGCGGTGGTTATCCGGTGGAGCAACGCGTGATGCGCCAGTGGAGCTTGCGCGTGAGCGCCTATGCACAGCGCCTCTTGGAGGGCCTCGACCGCATAGATTGGTCGGACTCCATCAAGGAAACTCAACGCAATTGGATTGGCCGTTCGGAGGGCGCTGAGATGCAGTTCAAGATCGCCAACTCCAACTTGGAGTTCACCATTTTCACAACCCGCTGTGACACCGTCTTCGGCGTCACATTCATGGTGCTGGCTCCAGAGTCAGACTACGTGAAACAGGTGGTTACCCCAGAGCAGCAGCCCAAAGTGGAAGAATATCTGAAGTGGGTAAAAACGCGCACCGAGCGCGACCGTATCGCTGACCGCCGTGTCACCGGTGTCTTCTCAGGAGCCTATGCCATCAACCCCCTCACGCAACAAAAAATCCCTGTGTATATCTCTGATTACGTGCTCGCAGGCTACGGCACCGGCGCTATCATGGCCGTGCCCGCTCACGACAGCCGTGACTATGCTTTCGCACGTCATTTCGACCTCCCCATCATACCCCTCATCGAGGGCGCGGACGTCTCCGAGCAGAGTTTCGACGCCAAAGAGGGCATCATGATGAACTCTGGTTTCCTCAACGGTCTTCAAGTCAAAGACGCCATCCGCAAGATGAAGGAGTACATCGCAGAAACGGGCATCGGCCGCGTGAAAGTGAACTTCCGCCTGCGCGATGCCATCTTCTCCCGCCAGCGCTACTGGGGTGAACCGTTCCCCGTGTACTATAAAGACGGTATGCCGCAGATGATTCCCGAGGCTTGCTTGCCGCTCGAATTGCCTGAGGTGTCTCGTTTCCTCCCGACCGAGACGGGTGAGCCGCCCCTCGGAAATGCCACCCGTTGGGCGTGGGACGAAAAGAATGCCTGCGTCACGGACAACAGTCAAATCGACCAGGTCAACGTCTTCCCCCTTGAACTCTCCACCCTGCCCGGCTTTGCAGGTTCAAGTGCCTATTACCTCCGCTACATGGACCCGCGCAACG
>JALFZG010000079.1 GCA_022784645.1 Bacteroidales bacterium | reverse complement strand
GATGATAGCCTGCACCTCGGCTTCCGAAGCCGGATGCAGCACTTCTTGGGGGATATAACGATAGAATCCCGCGTCGGTTCCCCATGCCAGACGCTCAATATATGTACTCATGTTTTAGGTGGGTTCTAATAATTCCCAATTTCGAAAAGATAATGATTAAAATTGTGGGTAACAAGTATAATTGTTTTGTCATCTTTTGGTTTCTTTTCGGCCCAAATCGTAAGTAAAATCAGTCACGTAGCTCGCTACGCTCCCTCTTTTACTTCCAATTTTTCCTCGAAAATAAATCCAAAATCTAACAAAGCCAATTCTTAGAACCCACCTTTACTTATAAAGATAATACTTGCTGCTTCTTGCGCGATAAGCTTCGGCGTCTTTCGTCCAATATTCGCGCACACGGCTCCAATCGTAGTCTTTGCTCAGTTCTTCGCGGATATAACCCGTGCCGCATACTTGGTCGAACATGCGGAAACGACTCTTATCGCATTCTTCAAAGAAACGATGCTCGGGATACATGCGGTTGAGCACTTGCAGCATCCAGAATTGCACCTCAGTCAGGTTGGCAGCCGCAAAATCCATGATATGAATCTGTACGCCCTGCAGCTGTTCGCCCTTGCCTACTGAATAAAACGGCTTATAATGAATCGGACGGAAAATAATGCCGGGCAGATTGAGTTTATTCATCTCATCCGCAAAATCTTCCGCGTTGATCCAAGTGGTTCCGAGCAATTGGAAAGGCATCGTATAGCCCACGCCGATATTGAAAAATCCGAACTCGCCAAGGATGCCGGTAGCAGGGTAGAAATAGCTGTGGTAACCATTGGGCACATGCGGCGAAGCCACCACCCATTCCAATCCGGTATCTTCCCACTTCATATCGTGGCGCCAGCCCTCCATCGGTACAACAGTCAGTTTGCATTTTTGAGAGAGCGCACCATCTTTGGCTACACCTTTACCGGTCACGGCATTCTTCTTATCTGCCTCTGCGTTGAGCATCAACGCAAGCTCACCCGGCGTTTGGCCATAAAGATAGGGGATTTTGAATTGCGAAACAAAACTGATATAGCCCACCTCAGCGAGATTACCCTCGATCTTACCTCCGAGCGGGTTCGGACGATCGAGCACAACGAGCTCCTTATCAAACTCCGCGCACGCTTCGAGCAGCATTCCCAACGTGGAGATATAGGTGTACGAACGGCAACCATTGTCTTGAATATCATACACTAACACATCTACTTTCTCGAGCATATCAGCCGTGGGCTTGCGCGTTTTGCCATACAGCGAATACATAGGAATACCCGTACGAGCATCCACGTCATTATCTACATGGTCGCCCGCATGCACATTGCCGCGCACACCATGCTCGGGGCCGTAAAGCGCCACCAGATTCACCTCCGGAGCCTCATGCAGAATATCCACCGTGGATTTCAGATGCGAATCCACACCGGTGGGGTTGGTCACAAGCCCCACACGTTTACCTTTCAGCACATCGAATCCGCGGTCGCGGAGCACTTCGATACCAAGTTTTACAGTTGCTTTGGAAGATTGTTGTTTGGATTGAGCGGCGCAAGAGCAAACCACCATCACCATCAGGGAAAGAAGCAATAATGTGCGTTTCATTGTATAATATGTTTTAAAATGTGATTTGGGCGAATTACCCGAAATTAAATATCGACCGCAAAATTAGTAAAAATAATTCATATACGCAAATCCAAGCCATATTTTTTTATTTTTTAAATAAAATATTTGTGTATTCCGATTATTTTTCGTACCTTTGCGCACTATTTGTAAAATCCGTAAAACTATGCGAAATATTGCCTTCATCATCAACCCCATTGCCGGCACCATCGGCAAGCGGAAAATGATCAATCTGATTGAAAAAAACGTAGATTCGTCGGTTTGGACGCACGATATTGTAGTCACCAAATACGCAGGTCACGCTACGGAATTAGCCTCGCATTATGCGCAACTCGGCTTTGAGGCAGTAGTGGCGGTAGGCGGCGACGGCACCGTCAACGAAGTGGCTTGCGGTTTGATTGGTACGAACACCGCCCTGGGCGTGGTGCCCTCCGGCAGCGGCAATGGGTTTGCCCGTCACCTCGGTATTCCCATCCGTATCCCCTCCGCTATCGACCGCTTGAACCGCTGTGGCGCCATGCGTTGCGACTACGGTTTGGTCAACGATAAGCCGTTTTTCGTAACCTGCGGTTGCGGGTTCGACGCCCATATCAGCGAGGAGTTTCAGAAAGCTGACAAGCGCGGCATCAAGACGTACGTGGAGAAAATCTTTACGGAGATTATGGAATACACGCCCGAGCATTACAGCCTCCACAGCGAGGAGTCAGATATCGACACCGATGCATTCCTTATCACTTGCGCCAACTGCAACCAATGGGGCAATGCCGCGCAGATAGCGCCCAGAGCCTCCATTCAAGACGGCAAGATGGATATCACCATCGTGAATAAATTCCCGCTCGCGGTAGCGCCCGCTTTGGCGCTCCGACTCTTTACGAAGACGGTGGCCGATAGTTATTATATCCACACGCTCAAGACGCAGGAAGTGACCCTCACCCGTCCGGAAGGCGCACCTTTCCACATCGATGGCGACCCCGTGCAGTTGCCCGCCGAAGTAACCATCCGCATCATCGAAGATGGGCTGAACGTGCTCGTAGAAAAGCGCTATTAAACCAACCGGCTTCAAGCAGAAACCCAAACAAGCAACATGGAAGTAAAAATCATCAATACCTCCTCCAATCCGCTTCCGCGGTATGAGAGCGAGCAGGCAGCGGGTATGGATATCCGCACCAGCATCACCGAGCCCATCACCCTCAAGAGCCTTGAGCGCAAGCTCTTCCCAACAGGGCTCTTCATCGAGTTGCCGGCAGGTTACGAGGCGCAGATTCGTCCGCGAAGCGGCATGGCGCTCAAGCGCGGCATCACCGTGCTCAACACACCCGGCACCATCGATGCCGACTACCGCGGCGAGATTGGCATAATCCTTGTAAACCTCTCTGCGGAGGACGTAACCATCGAGCCGGGCGAACGCATCGCGCAGATGGTCATCGCTCGCCACGAGCAACCCGCCCTCATCGAAGTGACCGAACTCGGCACTACCGAACGCGGCGCCGGAGGATTCGGACATTCGGGCGTAAAATAAAACGGCCTATTTGCGGCTTTCCTTCAGCACATACTCGTTGTGGTTATCCTTCAGTAAAAACTAATAAATACGCATTATTATCAAACGTTTTTTATCCATATTATGCTTTACCCTGCTCGGTTGGAGTATGGGGTATGCGAGTAAGGCAGAGGCAACCGAAGTAGCTTATCAAGCGGCAACGGTTGCTTCCGAAGATTCCATTCGCTCGGAGCAGGAGCTCAAGTACTACTTCTACCAGGCGATGCAGGATTTCGACCGCCAGCAATACGACGAGGCGATGGCGCTTTTGCTGCATTGCGAACAGATAGCGCCCAACGATGCCGCCGTAAACCATTACCTCGGCATCATGTACAGCGCCCTCGGCGAAGAAGAACGCGGTTTCCGTTATCATCACCGCGCGTATCAGCTTTGCCCAAAAGAGTATTGGTATCCTTACGTTATTCAGCTCTTTAATCAAGACAAAAAGCAGGAAGCGATTCGTGAGCTCGAGCAGTTATCCAAGACGCTCTCCGACAACGCCAAGCTCCACGAGACGCTCCAGCAATTGTATCAGAACACGGGCAATCTGAAGGCGGCTATTCGGCAGCAGGATGCCATCGACGCCATCAGCGGCAGTTCGCCTTATGGCGCTATGCAACGTTTTCAGATGTACATGCAGCTCGGCAATATGAAGAAAGCGCGCAAGGCTATCACGGACTACTTGCAGGAAGACCCTACCAACTATTACTTACAAGTGATAGTGGGCGATGTAGAGTTGAATAATGGGCATCCGGAGAATGCGTATCGCATTTATTCAGAGGTAAATAAATCGTTTCCTGAAAACCCCTACCTACCCATCTCGTGGGCGAACTATCACGGACGCTTCGGCACCCCTGACTCCGCTGCTTTCTTCATGCGCAAAGCGATAGATAATAACCTCGCGCCGCTGTCGTATAAGCTGTCGCTCCTGAACGACTACCCTTGGTTGACCCTGGTGGACACCGCAGAAGAGGCCGCGCTCAAGTCGCTCGTAAGGCAGTATCCGCAAGATGAGAACAGCATCATGGCGCTTGCGCAATATTACATCAACCATAAGCACGACTCGCTCGCTGTGCCCTGGCTGTGGACAGCAGCCGACGTCAATCCCACGTTGGACAAGGTATGGCAATCGCTTTATACCATTTACCAAGCCGACTCCCTCACCTCTGATTCGGCATACGAGCAGCTCGCGCGCAGAGCTGTAGTGGCGCGGCCGCAGCAGAAGCAATGGTATTCACTACTCGCCATGGCGAAGGCCAAGCAAAACGACCTCGACTCTGCTATGTATTTCTGCCGGGAGGGATTGAAGCAACCCGAAGAAATCGATTTGAGAAATAAGTTGATGCTCTATTTCCAACTGGCGCAGATTTTCGTAGAACGCAACGAGCTCGACTCCGCGTTTCATTACTACGACATCCTACTCACGTACGATCCCGACAACGCAGATGTGCTCAATAATTATGCGTACACCCTCGCCGTCAATGGTGGCGACTTGCGCAAAGCCGAGAAGATGAGTTCGCGGTGCATAAAGAAGGAACCCAATTCCGCCACTTTCCTTGACACATACGCTTGGATCCTCCACCTGCAGGGGCAAGACACCCTCGCGCGCTTCTACATGCAGCAAGCATGGGATAAAGCCGAAGACAAAACCAACCCCGAGATTTTAGAACATTATCAAATCATCATTGTCGGCCAAAAGCAAGAAAACACTTCCGAAGAAAAGTCTTCCGAAGCCAAGCCTTCCGAAGCCAAGTCTTCTGAAAACCAACAAACGAAACAAGAATAGTATGAAATACAACCATTTGATAGCCGCCCTCGCCGTTCTTTCGCTCGTGCTGATGGGTTGCAACAACCAAAAACGATTGACAAAAACCGAGGGCAATGAGCCCAAGAAAGAGGTGGTCAAGCAGAAAACGATTCAGCAGCGCGCCATCGAAGCGCAGCCCGACTTCCAGTCGGTCAACGCTCTGAAAGCGCGTTTTCAGCTCACCTACCAGCGAAAGAGTGTAGCCGCCAACGGCACGATAGCCATGATCAAAGACTCCATCTGCATCATCTCGCTCCAACCTGTATTGGGCATCGAGTTGTTTCGCTTGGAGCTCACGCCCGCAGAGGTGCTGATTGTAGATAAGATGAACCGCCGCTACGTGCAGATGAGCTACGCGGAGATATCTGAGGCGGTAAAAATGCCCATCACGTTTGCGGATGCGCAGAACGTGCTGATGGCGCGTATGGTGGTGCTCGGGCAACCGCAGTCGGTGCTCTATTCCGAAGCAGCCGCTGCTGCCGCAGAGAACAACACCACGACCGTGAGCCTCACCGAAGGTAAGATCAATTACCAATACAGCATTGACAACTCCTCTCTCGCGCTCCTGCAAGCTGTATATACGGCCAACGGCCGAGGCGGCAAAGCGACCGTTACCTACAGCGGTCACAACCTCTATGGCACGGTGCTGTTCCCTACCGCCGTAAACGTTACGTATCTCGACAGCAAATACGATGTCAGCTGCGCCATCTCACTCCCCAACCTTGTTTTCAACGGCGAAGTCAACGCAGCGCGTATCAACATACGTTCCTATAAAAAAACAACTATCTCCACCATTCTGAACTAAATGAGAAAAATCCTCATCGGCATACTCGCACTCCTGCTGCTGGCAGCTCCTGCCCCCGCGCAAAAGAAGAAGGCATCAAAAGCAACTTCTTCACAGTCGCAGTCGGTCAAGAACCTCAAGTCGCAACGAGAGAAGACCCTCAAGGAGCTGGAGGAAACGAAGAAAATGATTCAGCAGACGAACTCCAATGAGAAAGCCACCGTCAACAAACTCAACCTGCTGAATAAGGATATCCAAACGCGCAAACGGCTGATCCACGACCTCAATTACGAGATTCAAGGACTTGACCAGGAGATGACGCGTCTCAGCATGAAGCGCGACTCGCTGCAAGCCGACCTCGAGGCGCTCAAAGAGAGTTATGCGGAGCTCGTGAGGCAGTCGCATTACACCATTGCCGACGAGTCGCCCCTACTGTTTATCCTCTCCGCTGAGGATTTTCAGCAGATGCTCCGCCGCGTGAGGTACATGCAGGAGTTTCAGCAATTCCGCAAAGAGCAGGTGGCGCGCATAGAGAACACCCAAGCCGAGATCGACATGCAGAATCAGATGCTCTCCGAAAATAAATCCAACAAGGAGGAGGCCGTACGCACGCACAAAGTGCAGCAAGACAACCTCTCGCGAGATGAGAAAAAGCAGAAAGCCATGCTGGAGCAACTCAAAAAAAAGAAATCCACGCTCCTCGCCCAGCAGAAGAAGCAACAGAAGAAAGCCGACGATCTCAACCGCAAGATAGAAGAACTCATTGCCAAAGAAATGAGCAAGAGTGAGGGCAAGACGCTCACCAAAGAGCAGACCCTCATAGCGGGTGGATTCGAGAAAAACAAAGGCCGACTACCCATGCCCGTGGAGAAAGGGTTCATCAGCGGCCATTTCGGCGTACAAGCCCACCCCACGTTAGAGAAAGTGACGGTCAACAACAAGGGCGTATACATCCAAACTTCGGCCGGCACTCAAGCGCGAGCCGTATATGAAGGCGAAGTCACCAGTTGCTTCGTAATGAGCGGCACCACGGCCGTCATCATACAGCACGGCAACTACCGAACCGTATATAGCGGACTATACTCCGTTTCTGTGAAGAAAGGCGATAAGGTAAAAGCCAAACAAGCGATCGGCACCATTTATTCCGACCCGGAAGACGACAACGCCACCACCCTCTTCTTCCAAATTTGGCTCAACAAAAACATCCTCAATCCCGAGCAATGGCTCGCTAAATAATGCATTCTACCAAACAAATATTACGATACAACAATATGAAGAAACTACAGATTCTCCTCCCGCTCTTCCTTCTTCCGCTTTTCCTCCTCACCGGGTGCAAAGAAGACAACTGGATGGATTGGAAAGTGAAAAACGAACTCTGGCTAAAGCAAAACTTGCTCAACGACTCCTCTGTTATTCAGACGTCAAGCGGCTTACAATACAAGATCCTCCACAAGGGCAACACCACCGATGCCAAGCCGGGTAAATACTCCACGGTGTATATCGATTACAAGGGTTGGCTCATCAACGGCTACGTGTTTGACCAAGCCGCTTATGCCAGCTTGAATCTCTCGTCGGTAGTGACCGGTTTTTGCGAGGGCTTGCAAAAAATCTACCCCGGCGGCGACATCATGCTCTATATCCCTTACGACCTCGCTTACGGCGAAGAAGGCAGCGGCTCAGAGGGGGGCTCTGCGTTCATCCCGCCCTACTCTACCCTCATCTTCGAGATTCATCTCTGCGCTGTAAGCAACTAAGCGCAAGAATGGACGGCGCTTTCGGCTTATGGTGGGTTCTAAAAATTCTCTTTGTTAGATTTTGGATTTATTTTCGAGGAAAAATTGGAAGTAGAAGAGGGAGCGTAGCGAGCTACGTGACCGATTGTACTTACAATTTGGCCCGAAAAGAAACCAAAAGGTGACAAAACAATAATACTTGTTACCCATAATTAATTATTATCTTTTCGAATATGGGAATTATTAGAACCCACCTTAGGTAAATCCCAATATAGCGCCAATCAGAAACCGCTCCCCTCAAAACAGGATTTTAGGGGCTTGAATATATGAAGAAATGGATTAAAATATGGCTTTTGGCAATCGCGATGATGGGGTGTGAAAACACCACATTCATGAGTAGTGTGCCCTCCTACCCCGTGCAGATGGTAATCAATATTCTCGGGGAATACCCCAATTTCGTAGCGGAGGGCAGCATCAACGTGCTCACGTTCACCTCGCCCCGTTACCCCACGGAGGCGGTGGGCTACGCAGGGCTGCTCATCTATACAGCGTTTGACAACCAATACCACGCATGCGATCTCTGTTGCCCCAAATGCTTGAAGCGCTCGGCTCCGGTAGAATGGGATGGCGGATTCTACGCTCATTGCCCCACCTGCGGCGAGGATTACGACCTCTCCTATGGTCTCGGCATCCCTACCCGGGGCATATCCAATGAGCGGCTCCGTCCTTACACGGCCCTCTACGGCAACGGACGACTCACCATCTCGCAGCAATAATCCGCAGCGCATTGCTCAAATAGTTCACCAACACGGCAACGCATTTTGACAGTATGATTAAAGAAGAACAACTAACGCCCATCGGGTACCTCTCCCGCACCCACGGCAAGCAGGGAGCGCTCCAATGCCAGGTTTCCAATGCGTTCATCGCGGAGGCTGATCCCGAGTTTATTGTCCTTAAATTAGACAATATCTTCGTGCCCTTTCGCCTTAACGATTGGCGAGAAAAAGGGCGAGAAGCGTATATCCTCAACTTGCAGGATATTGATTCCGAGGAAAAAGCCAGTCGCATGGTGGGGACCGAAGTCTATCTCTTCCGCTGCGATATAACCGACACCCCCGACGAAGCGCTCACCCTTCAGGATCTCATCGGAATGGAGGTCATCGATGCCGCCAAAGGGCCCATCGGACGCATTCAAGAAGTAGATGAATCGACCATCAACACCCTCTTCTTACTCGACAACGGCTGCATCATCCCCGCGCATGATGACTTCCTGCAAGATATCAATTATAGCACGCGGCAACTATTTATGGATTTGCCAGAGGGGCTGATTCCGTAAAAACACCGAATAAAACAACACATTATATATAATATATAAGGAATGGCAAAAATACTTGTAATCGACGACGAACGCGCAATACGCAATACCCTCAAAGAGATTCTTGAAATGGAATCGCATGAGGTAGAGACGGCTGAAAACGGCCGTATTGCCCTCGACAAAGCCAAGCAGCAGCAGTTTGACCTCATTTTTTCTGACATCAAAATGCCGGAGATGGACGGAATGGAACTGCTCACGGCGCTCCGTGAGGCAGAGATCGACAGCCCCGTAGTGATGATCTCCGGTCATGGCACCATCGAGACGGCTGTGGAGTGCATCAAGAAGGGGGCGTTTGACTTCATCATCAAGCCCATCGACTTAAACCGCCTACTCATCACTACGAAGAATGCGCTGGAGAAGAAAACACTGCAACGCTCGGCTAAGGTACTCACCAAGAAAGTGAGCTCCAAATACCAGATGATTGGCGAGAGCCCGGCCATCCAACATGTGCGCGATCTGATCAACAAGGTAGCGCCCACGGATGCGCGTGTGCTCATCACCGGAGAAAACGGTACGGGCAAGGAGGTGGTGGCGCGACTTATTCACGCGCAATCCAACCGCAGCGCTGCCGCTCTCGTAGAGGTCAACTGTGCAGCCATTCCGTCCGAACTCATTGAATCAGAGCTATTCGGCCACGTGAAAGGCAGCTTCACCGGAGCCATCAAGGACAAAGCCGGTAAGTTCGAGCAAGCCGATGGCGGCACCCTCTTCCTCGATGAGGTGGGTGATATGAGCCTGAGCGCACAAGCCAAAGTGCTGCGTGCGCTGCAAGAAAACGAAGTGACGCGCGTAGGTGGCGACAAAGCCATCAAAGTGAACGTACGCGTGTTGGCGGCCACCAATAAGGACCTCAAGAAAGAGATCGAGGCGGGCAATTTCCGCGAAGACCTCTTCCATCGCCTATCTGTCATCCCTATCCACGTGCCCGCGTTGCGCGACCGAAAGGAAGACATACCCCTGCTCGTGGAGCATTTCTGCGCACTCATATGCTCCGAACAATGCATCGCGCCCAAGACCTTTGACCAAAGCGCTATGGAGGCGTTGCAGAAAAGAGATTGGACAGGAAATATCCGCGAGCTGCGCAATGTAGTAGAACGACTTATCATCCTCTCGGGCAGCACCATCACTGCTTCCGACGTAAATAACTTCGCATAGTGGCATACGTAGCAACCATAGGATTCTTCGACGGGGTGCACCGCGGACATCAGTTCGTGATTGAGCAACTCCGCCAGCAAGCCGCAGAAGTCGGTTTGCAAGCTGCCGTAATCACCTTCACCGAGCATCCGCAGAAGGTGCTTTGCGGCAATGCGCTTCCCCTGCTCACCACCTATTCAGAGCGCATACAGCTACTCAAAAAGCAGGGTGTAGATGAGATTTTCGCCTTTAACTTCGAGGTGATCGCAGCTATGACGGCCGAGGAGTTTATGCGCATCCTGCATACGCAATGCGGAGTGGAGATGCTCGTCATGGGCTACGACCACCGCTTCGGATCCGACCAGCTCACTCGCTTTGAAGACTACCAGGCTATCGCCGCGCGCATCGGCATGCAGATTCGGCTGTTGGAAGAGAAACGGGTGGATGACAGCACGCCCTCTTCTACCAAGATCCGCCGCGCATTGCAGTCGGCCTTGATAGAGGAAGCCAATGCGATGCTCGGCTATCCATATGCACTCTCGGGCGAGATCATCGAGGGCCGACATCTGGGCCGCACCATCGGTTTCCCCACCGCCAATATCGCGGTGGCCGAAGATAAGCTTTGCCCCGCTTCGGGCGTCTATGCCGGCCGCCTCACCGATGCCGAACTCGGGTTTCTTGACGAGCCCGTACTCGTGAATATCGGCAGCAATCCCACCGTAGGCGGCACGCGCATCAGCGTAGAGATGCATATCCCCCACTGGGATGGCGACCTCTACGGAAGGCAGATGACCGTCACGCTCGTGCATTACCTCCGCGCCGAGAAGAAATTCCCATCGCTTGAGACCCTCAAACAGCAAATTCATAAAGATATGTCGCTTCTCTAACACCATTGAATATCCATGAAAAAGTTCATTCAAATAGCAACTTGCTGGCTCATCGCGCTTCTCGCATGCAGCGGATCAGCCATGGCTTCCGAGCCTTCTGACAGCACAAAAGTAGTACGCATCGGTTGGTTTGATTCGCCCTTTAACCTAATCGACGGACAGGGCCATCGCTCAGGCCTCAGCTACGAGTATTTCCGCCGAATAGCCGCCAGCACAGGCTGGAAATATGAGTACGTGAGCGGCACTTGGTCGGAGCTGTATGAGAAGCTCGAACGGGGCGAGATCGACATCCTCTCCGACGTTACCTACACCCCCGATCGCGCCAAGAAAATACTCTTTTCGCAGCTCGAGATGGGTAAAGAGGAGTTTTATATCATCGTGTCCGGCAAGCACCCCACCATCCGCCCGGGCTATCCCGAGACGCTCCGCGGCAAGCGGATTGGCGTAAATAAGCGCAGCGTGCAGGCCGAGATGCTTAAGCAATGGCTCAAAGACAACAACATAGAAGCAACCGTCATTGAGAATTACTATAGCGAAGAGCAATATATTGAATCGCTTTATTCGGGCGAGTTTGATGCCATCGCGGCGGTCAACGCCATCGATAACCTCGGCAAGGGGAAAAATTTCTCCCTTGCTCATATCGGATCATGCGCCATTCATTTCGCCATTCGGAAGGACCGCCTCGACCTCAAGCAGCAGATTGACCACGCGATGATGGAAATCAATTCGTATAATGCTTACTTCAATCAAGACCTCTACCGCAAATACTTTACTGACATCAACCTCAACCTCTATCTCACCGATGCGGAGATTGCGTGGATTCGGAAGCATGGCACCATCCGAATCGGCTATCGCGACAACTACCTCCCCTTCTGCGGTACCGACCCCGAGACCGGCAAGGTGATTGGATTATTGGGCGATATCATCGAGCGCACGAACACCACCCTTGCGGAAACAGGCATCCACTTGGAGGCTTTCCCTTATCCGCAGACGCGCGAAGCGGTGGAAGCGGTGCACAACGGCGAAGTGGATGTGGAGTTCCCCTGCGGACTAAGTATCTACTCAGCCGAGAAAGAGCGACTCTTCGTGACCGACATTATCCTCGAATCGGCAGAGATGGCGGTAATGCGAAAAAACGATAATTTCCAAGCAGAACGTCCGTTGCGGGCAGCCGTCAACGCCAATAACCCAAACTACAAATCCATGATCCGCGAGCAACTTCCGCATTGGCAGATGGTGGATTTTCGCAATACGCAAGAGTGCTTGGAGGGCGTGAGCCGCGGAGAAGCCGACCTGCTCCTCATCAGTAACTACCGTATGGGCGTCTTAAACCGAGATATAGAGCGGCTCAACCTGAAGATTGTAGCTACCGGAAGTACCATCAGTTTCGCGTTCTCCACCCCTGAAGGTCAACCGGAGCTGTTCTCTATCATGAGCCGCATCGCCCACCTTATGTCGGCCGGCGAAATACGCGCATCACTCGCCAACCACTCACAGGTTTCTACACCCCTCACCATCTTGGATTTTATCAAAGAAAACGTGATTGGTACATTGCTATTGACGGGCTTTATCCTGCTTGTTTTTTTCCTCTTGCTCATGCATAGTCACAGAGAGCACAACCGAGCAGAAGAAGCCAGCATGGCCAAGTCGCGCTTCCTCTTCAGTATGAGCCACGATATCCGTACGCCTATGAACGTGATTCTCGGATATACGGAATTGCTCAAAGACAATATTGATGACAACAGCCCCCATGGCGTGCTCAAGAACCACGATTATCTGATGAAGATTCATACTGCCGGTAATTTCCTGCTCTCGCTTATCAACAACGTTCTGGAGATGTCGCGCATCGAGAGTGGAAAACTCGAACTCAACGAGAAGCCTTGTCGTCGCGCTGAAGTAAATCAGAAACTCGGCATCATCGTCGTAGAACGAATGGAAAGAAAGAACATCCATTTCAGTTTTATCGACAACGTACAGACGCAGTTCGTATATTGCGATGAGCTCAAGCTATCAGAGATCTATCTGAATCTGCTGTCAAACTGCGTGAAATATACACCGGAAGGAGGCTCCATCAGCATCACCTGCGATGAGCTCAAGCACCCGGTAGAAGGTTGGACCTATATCCGCAGCGTAATCAGCGACACAGGCATTGGTATGGCACCTGAGTTCCTACCGCATATTTTCGACGATTTCAGCCGCGAGCGCACAGCCACCGAGAGCAAAGTAACCGGTACGGGTTTGGGTATGAGTATCGTAAAACGCCTTGTGGATTTGATGAACGGCACCATTACAGTGGAGAGCGAACAGGGCAAAGGTACCACCTTCACCCTCATCCTTCCGCACCGTATTGCAAGCGAGCAACTACTCTCCTGCGAAGTAAAGCAAGAGTATCCCGATCAGTTCGATGGCTGTCCATTGCTGCTGGCGGAAGACAACGAACTCAATGCGGAGATCGCTACCGAGCTGCTCGAAGACCACGGATTCCATATCACCTGGGTCAAAGACGGACAAGAGTGCTTGGAGCGCATACAAAACGAACCAGCCGGCACGTTCCGACTCATCCTCATGGATATCCAGATGCCGCGCATGAATGGCTACGATGCCACCCGCGCTATCCGTGCGCTCAGCGACCCCATAAAAGCAAATATACCCATCGTAGCTATGACCGCCAATGCCTTCCAAGAAGATAAGAAGAATGCCTTCAAAGCTGGCATGAACGCCCATGTTGCCAAACCCATCGACATGCCCCTACTCCTCAGAACCATAGCGAGTCTGATATAAACCCTACACTAATGGAACTGCTGCGCAGCGCCATACCCTTACTCTAAAATGTGTGAACTTTGTGAACTTTGTGAACTTTTTGTAAAAAAGCTTCTTTCAAAAACTGAGTGCGCTATCCTCACGGACTGCGCACTCTTTATGTAATGAGAGCAGTCGGAGGAGTAAATCTTTCAGATTTCTGCAGATACTATCAGCAGCCAACAAATAATACCTGAGCGCGTGCTCCGGATAGGCAGCAGGCGGCAGCATTGACCGCCTGTATTCCGCTTCTCCGCTTTCGCTGCTTCACTGTATTCTATGCTGCCGCTTCTCCGCTTTCGCTGCTTCGCTACATTCTCAGTGGCTCTTGCTTATAGTGATATCGCAGCAGTCTGCTGCGATTCTCGTATTCTTAGTTGGCAGGACGGGATACCTCCCTAGGATATGGCGCTGCGCAGCGTTCCATTTGCGCTTCGCGCGTTCAAGAGGCTGAGGCGGATTCCGCTAAGCAGCCAAAAAAAAGACCGCTACCCGAAAGGATAGCGGTCTGATTATGTACCAGCCCCGAGGGGCGAGAGAATGTCTCAAAAGCTGCTTGCTAATGCAAGTTGGTTCGCTTCGCAAACGGCTTACTTCACGAGTAGCTTAGCCTGGAAGCTCTGTCCATCGGAGGTGAGTCGAACGGTGTAGTAACCGGCTACCGGCAGACCCGGGATGGTGAGCGAAGGCTCATTCGTAGCGTAAACCAGCTGACCAATGGCATCGAATACCATCATGCTGAAGTCAGGTGCCATCGATATCTGCGAGAGGATCTCGATAGGCTCGCCAACCGATGCCGGATTCGGAGCTACAGAGAGTTGGAGTACCTTGAGGTTATCCACTGCCTGTGCCTTATCCGTTACGTGGATGTAGAGCGTTACCTCACCACAAGAAGCCTGAACCTTGAACTCGAAATCACCAACACCTACATTGTCACCCAAGATGGTGTCTTCAGCATATACATACGGCAACTGATCAATCGTAACAGTATCGTATGCCAGACCATTGTTGGCAACCGTCATATGGATTGTTACGGTAGAATCACAGCCATAAGCAGTGGTTACAGTAGCAGTATGCGTACCAGCCGTATTGATGCCATTCGGGAAGGCCTCATCGGTGTAGGTATCACCAGCGCAGATGATGCGATGTTGATCAACCGTGTACTTCTCCGTGTCAGAGAACTCAATGAACGTACGAACGATGCTGTCGCAGCGGTTGGTTGCACCAAGCGTATCAACGACAACGATATCGCTGTAATACGTCTTACCATTGACGGTCACAGCCGAACCCTTGCAAGCAAGGATGGTAGTATCCTTACGCATAGCCGGGATGACTTCGATATGAACTCTAACGAGGCTGTCGCAACCATTTGCAGAGGTGAGGAAGAGCGGCTTCACAACTGATTCAGTAGCGATAAATGCCGGAACTCCGTTTTGGTCATACAAGCGACCCTCGCATATGGTGTCGTAGAGTTCAGTCTCGGTAGCCGGATTAACGGTGAGCGAGAGAACAACGAGCGTATCGAGAGCACCATCGTTGCCAGCAAGGAGCGTCTCATAATCGGTAGTACCTAATACATACTCTTGCTTAGGAATAGAGAAGTATGCATCTTGGTAGTCAACCGACGAGCACGTAGTTGCCGAATAAGATCTCTTCTTGATCACGCGCAGATTGATATTATCAATCGACATTACGGTTGAAGAATCCACTTCAGTAATACCTGCATAGAATCCGAGCTGGATCGTATGACCTGCAAACTGGCTGAGATTAGCGGTGAAGCGTCCGGAGGTGCCCCACGGAATATCCGTCAAGAGCGAGTCGCTCCAAGACTGCATCGGAATCCAAGTAGGCTCAGCATCATCGAGGTTGCGAACTTCCATGCGAACCACCGTAGAAGAATCCAATCGGCTGCCGCCTCTGGTGGAATAAGTAGTAGCACCCATGAGCCAATCGAGTCGAACGGCCTCATCTGCTGCCACCTCAGGAATATAGATTTCAGGCGACGTCAATCGGCTCCATACATCATACAAGTAATAGAGCTGGAGGTAGAATACCGTATCCTGCATCTCACCGAGAATATACGAAGCAGTAGAAGTGTTCTTCCAGTAATACGAGCCGTTTGCACTGCTGTAATACGAGATCCAATTCGTAGGCTTGGTAGCATTCTCGAAGAACGGTGTAGTACATTGAGTAGAGAACGAAGTCTTAACCATTCTGCCACTGCACAATTGCGTTACAGCAATCTTATACTTCGTACCTGGTGCAAGACCGGTAATCGTAATACTGTCAGCAGTAGTGATGCGAGAGAATACTTGCGTATTTGCTTCATCCGTTACATACACTTCTACGGTATCATTTCCAATAGCCATCCATCTTGCTTCAGCCGTGTTGATGGTGATATCCGAAATTTCGAATCCAGCCACACCACCGCAGAGCGTATCGAGATAGGTGAGCGAGAGGTTGTCGAAATAGGTAGCTGTACCATATTCAGAAACGCCCTCAATCAGGATATGTCCAACGCCGGAGTGGATAATCGGGAAGTGATACGACTCCCAGCGAACGGAATCGGTTGCCGAAGCATTAATACCTTCTACTGAGTACTGACGCGGGATGAATGCAAGGAGCTGAGCCGATTCATCAATCGTATCCGTAGCACTTACGTAAATGCGCAGACCTTCGTTTTGCTTGATAGAGCTGTAATTCGAACGATACACATCGATAGAGAATTCGAGCATCTGATCCTCAGGGAAGAACATCTCGGGGCTCGAGAGCAACGTGATGTTACCAGCAGACTGATCCGGGAGTTTCATTACGTTCGTCGTAACGCCTTCGATACCCGACATAGAAGCAATCTGGAAGACATACGAGCCATACGAACCCGCTGTTACTGTATGTCTGTTGACCCAGCACTGCTGCAAGAAGTTGCCAGAAGAATAAGCCTCGAAGTCTTCGCCCCACGGATATTCGGTGGTAATACCGCAATCGGTAAGGATGGTAATCGGATCTGACCAACGGCTGTAGTCATCATCGCCACAGAGCGAACGAACAGCTACGCTATAATACGTATTTGCCGTGAGTGCGGTGAGTAATGCCGTAGTATCCGAAACGATAACCGTCTGATACGTTGCCGTATCGTTGAGGTTGAACGCAATCTTGCTACCATAAGCCACCTCATAAGCAGGAGCCGGTTCGGTGCCGCCATAGCAGAAATGCAGAGCAGCCGTAGTGGTCGTTACGCTATCGAGCGCAAGACGAACAGGCATCAAGCAAGTAGGCAAGGTAGCAAACGTGGTGTACTTCCACTTGTTCTCACTATCGGAGCAGATAGGAGCTACGTAGAAGTAGTAATCCTTATCAGCCAAGAGCGAGAGTTGCTGCTTAGGAAGGGTAACGGTATCAGCCTGAACAGTTGCAAGCTCTGCATTGGTGAGCTTCGTGAGACTCGCGAAGGTGCGCCATGCCGTTTCGTCGTTGCCAGGGAACCAACTTGCAGATGCAGAGTTGGTAGTAATATCCTCGACTACGATATCCGAAACGCTGGAGCAGCCGCCTGTTTGAATGCAGAACTGTGCAATCGGGAGGTAAGTAGCTTTGAGACCGGCTACTGTAGGATAGTCACCACACGAAGTATCCGAATCACTCCTGCGATAGAGCACCGTACCGGAAGGAGAAGCTACATAACTATACTTGATCGAACTACTGTAATTCGTAGCATGAACAGCAACAACCACTGCCAGGTTACCACCTGTGTAAGCAAACGGAGTGCTAAGCGGAATGGTTAGCCATCCCTCAGAGGTAGGATGTACGAAGTCAGTAATATCGCAAACGAGCGAAAGTTCACTCTCCGCAATCCAATCAGAAGTAGCTGCAGCCACCGTCATATCCGTATTCGCCAAGTAAATCTTTACGGACTCCTGCGTGAGGGTACCACCCGCAGCACAATAGAAGGAGATGCTGGTGATATCGCCTGACGCACCGATGAGCGAAGCCGGATAAATCATCTGCGCCCAAGAATTCTTGTAGAAGTTATTAAACGGAGTGTTATAACCGTTGGTTGTAGAAGATTCAGCGGTGTAGATGCACTCCTCTCCGCCAGCCGAAGCCGTTTGGAAGCTAACCGTATTGATAACACTGGTATCGCCTTCCGAGCAGATAGCGCGAACGTAAGCGGTATAAGCCGAGTCGTTCTGCAAACCAGAAATAACTACAAACGTATCAGTTGTGAGCTGCGTGAATGCAGGTTGACCAACGATACCTACTTCCCATTGATCTTCAAACGCAAGCGGAGCGTGCTGCCATGCGAGTCGAACGGCATGAGCCGAAAGGCGATCCACATGGAGGCTGTCAACAGCCTGGCAAGAAGCCGGTGTGGTGAAGGTAATCGAACGCCAGGTGCTGCTCTTCTCGGAGCAAGTAGAACGAACGTAGAAGTAATAGGTTGTCTCGAGCTGGAGGCTGTCGAATACCAAATGCATAGTGGTGTCTTGCAAGAGAGCATCCTGCTCAAGTGCCGTCGAATCGAGAGCCGCAGTAGAGAGGATATAGCGGAAGTCGTTGTCTTGCTCTTCCATATACTTATCCCAAGAAATCTCTACCTTATCTACATCAATGAATCGAACAGCAAGGTCCTTAACCGGCATACAGTTAGCATACGTAGTGATGGAATCCATCGCCCACGAGCTGACGCCATCATCATGTCCGCGAGCATCGCAGTTAGCGCGTACGTAGATATAATGCTTGGTCTCAGGAGTGAGGTTGGTAAGAACCAACGAGAGCGAATCGATACCCGTATATTGCGGAGTAACAACAGCCGAGTCTGCCAACTTCTCCGTAGAAACGAAGACATCGTAATCAGCTACGTAATTGCCGAGCGAAGCAGCCCAACTTACGCGTGCTTCGGTAATACCCAATCCATAGAGCTCAGCCTCAACCGTTTCCACAGCCGGACAAGCCTCCATCGTAATCGAATTGGTGAAGCGAGCATTCGGACGAGTCTTGGAGTAACCACCATAGGAGGTTGTATTATTGAGATTAGCAGGATCAACCAACGTTCTATCAATATAGCGATAGATCGTGAGATAAGCATTCTGAGCTGTACCCGCCGCTGACCAACCAGAAGAAGAGGCATGCGAGCCATCGCCATTGGTGAGCACACCTACAACGATATTGCTAACGCCATCCCAGATAAATGGCTCGGTAAAGGTGTAGGTTACCCAACCTTGCTGATACGTGCGGAGAGTAGGACCATAAGCGAGCTGCATATTCGTCTCGAAGTTCGTAGCAGCCGAACCCGGATACGAATTCTTACTCGTTGCACCAATATAGATAGACTGCGTCTTATCAAAGTTAGCCGAAGTACCTGTATATTCAAACGCTACAGAGGTAATCGGGCCAGGAGTTAAGCCTGCCTCTGAGAGTTCGTCTGCCAGATAGATATGCTGCGAGTAGGTATTGCCATAACTCGTGTATACTACGTAAGCATTGGCCGTACCATCGCCGAATTGCGCTTGATTCTCATAGGTGAGCGGCTTGGTGGTGCACTCAGCCATCATCCAATCGCCATAGGTAGAGCCGCATACCGTGCGCACGTACATATAATAATGTGCTTCGCGGTCAAGGCCCTCTACGACTGCGGAGAGACTATTCTGAACCGTCTGCTTAGGAGCTTGAGCAAGAGCAGCCGAATCCAAAGCGGTAAGGCTGGCTACAATCTCAGCATCATGGCAGATAGACGGATCAACGAGCGACCACTTCAGGCGAGCCGAACGGTTGGTAATCTGATCAATCGTTACCTGGTCTATCGTCTGAGTAGTACCAAACTCTTCTACCACCAGGTCATCGATATAGCAGTTGCCGCCATTCATGGTTTCACCGCGGAGAACGATAGTCTTATCGCCCGAAGTGCGGAAGACGAAGCTGTAGGTGTACCAACCGACAGCATCTTCGGCAGGAATAAGAGCCGATGCTACCGTGATATTACGCGGCAAGAAGACGATCTCCTGCGACTGACCGTTAATGTAAGCACCATCAGAGAGGAATACGCGGATACCCTCTTGGGTGTAAGAAGTAGCACTGGAAGCACCACGATACAGATTAACGGATAAGCGATAAACCTTATCTTGGTCAAAGGTCATCTGCGGCAAAGCGAGCAGGGTTTGGGTGCCGTTAGTCATCATCGGATGACTGAGTTTACCCGTAACATTACCGCCCAGCGCAGCCGTATATCCTTCAAAGAGCTTGTAGCCGGTGCCAGCAAGATGCTCGTTGTACCAGCAAGCCTTCTCGAAGGTGCCTGCTGGCACATTGTCGAAGTTTTCTGACCACGGATAGACGGTGATGCCTTCACACGGCAGTTGCACTCTCACGTATTCTGACCAAGCCGATTCGCAACCAGCGCTGCATACTTTCTTAGCGCGAACATAGAGTATAGAGCCTGGAGTGAGGTTTGTAAACGTATGAACGGAGTCAGTCGTTGTAAGCGAATCAATCAGCGGATAGAATGCCGTAGAATTAGCGATTTGGAGTTTATACTGCATACCAGTCTCCACCTGCCACTTCAGAGATGCCGTCGTGTTCGTAAAACCATTTGCCTGGAGAACAGGAGCCTCACAAGCTGGGTTATTGTTGCGCACGCGGATATTATCTAAGTTATGATAGATGGTAGCGGTGGTAGAAGTGGAGTCAGCACCAGCATAGAATGCGATGCGCACTTTCTGACCAGCATACGCAGTCAAATCGATCGTCTGCGTCTCTGCCACCGACGGAAGTGCTTTGTAAGCAGAGTCTTTCCAAACGCGTATTGGCGTCCAATTGGTGCTGTCTTCTGCCAAAACGGCAACCGCAAAGGTGCGGCCTACGCAGTTAGCATTGGTAGGAGCTGTAGTGCCAGAAGAGGAAGTTGTAACGGCCAAATCAAACGTCAGAAGCAGATTGTTGCTACCTTCCTGATCCATGAAGATTTCCGGGCTTACAAATGCATATTGCTTCGGACCGGAAGACGAAGAATTGGTAGTTGACCAATAAACGTGCGGAGAAGTGAGACCACCACCAGCGGATGTCGAGAAGTAAATAGAGGTAGTAGTAGAAACATCACCACTGAAGAAGTCACCAGTATAACGAAGCCAACCAGCCGGAACAGTAGCGCCCGTCTTATCGAAATCTTCCGTGAACGGAACGCCACAAAGGGTAGTGAACTGCAACTCATTCCAGCTGCCTACACATTCCGGATTAGCGCGCACGTAGTAAGTGGTGTTATAAGCCAAATTGCTGTAATAAACACTATCGCCTACAACCGAATCACGACGAATGATATTCGAGAACTCAGCATCGGTAGCCAATTCTACAACCACACCGAGGTTCTGAACCTGATTGCTCCAGGTTACATACATATTCTTGCCCTCCGAACCATAACGCAACTGCGTAATGCCTTGGCAGGAATTGTCGTAAGCCTCTAACGCTACCGAGTCAATCAAGAGATATGCATCGGGAGCGTTGACAGTAGAAGCCGAATAGAAACCGAGCGCGATGGTCTTGCCTACATAATCAGAGAGGTCGATCAAGAACTTGGTACCAGCGTTGTTGTTGAGCGTAGCATAATCATAATCGCCCGTGCCTTCGCAGTTCCACTCAATCATATTCTCAGCCTTGAAGGTCTCGCCACCATCTTCGCTTACATATACGCGGAACGTGCGTCCGGTCATATCAGCAAGCGTAGTAGTAGAAGAAGAGAACGGCACCATACCAGCACGGAAAGAAAGCTGAATGCCCAAACCGTCTGCTACATTTGACAAGTCGATAGCCGGCGATTGGAGGAAGCCGTTGTAGGTTGCTGAATACACCTCCGTGCGAGCCACCTTACCTGCCATATTGCTCATACGTGCATCAGTCTGCTGGATACTCATGCGAGTATCAGCATTAGAAACCGTAAAGCCTGCAGTAGAGAAATCACCGGAAGGAACAGTCTGGTTGAAGACTTTCCAAGGAGAGGTTGGGTAGGTTTCATTAATCAAATCGAAGGTCTCCAGATATGGGAGGCCATAGGAGGTCTCCACCTTGGTGAAGCTTGACCATACAGACGTATCGGCCGCACCGCAAATGCCGCGGATATAAGCATAATAGGTCGTACCCGGAGTGAGGTTCGTAAACAATACCGAATCAGCAGTGATACCCGTTTGGTGGAACATCGGATTAGCCACCAGAGCCGGATCAAACCGAACGGTATCCATCACTACTTCATACTGAGCTGCATTGCCTGACCACGTGAGTGTTACAGCGGTGCTCCCCTTAACGGTCTGCTCCAAGTCGATAACCTGATGGCAACCGGCAGACACCTCAAAGCGTACGTTGTCAATATAGGCGGTATTCTTCTTCTCTGCAGGAGCCGAAACCAAGAAGATCACGTTCTTGCCGAAGTCGCCCTGGTAGTCGCCAATATAGGAATCGAAGCTGATGGCATACGTCTTCATCTCGGTGCTGTCAGCGGCATACTTCAGACTAACGGTATCGATAATCTCGAGCGTAGAGAAGTCTTCCACATCGGTGATAACGCCAATGTAGAGGTCGTTCACAATGGTGGTATCAGACAGAGCATTTGGAGTAGCGGCATCGAATACCACTTGATACTTGCTGATGCTGTCAACCTGAAGCGTAGGCAGGATAGCATAGTAGTCGTTGCCGTAAGCCTTAGTGCTGGTGTTAGCCAGCTTCTCCATGGTGAGCACGTAGCCGAACTTAGCCTTGTTTTCAACTTCCGGAAGCTCAAGTTTGCTATTGCCTACACCGGTCGTATCGTTTGCGCCTACTCGCCAGCAGGTGAACGAAGAGGTTGCCGGTATAAAGGTTTCCGTGCCGAACTGCTCAATCGTCATCGCATCACATTCCGTGCGGAAAGAGGCAGTGAGCGTATCGTCGGAGCAAACCTGATAACCTAATACGTTGTACAACGTGTTGGGTTGGAGGTTGGTGAGCACAAGCGGATTTGCAGTAACGGTATCTGCGTAAATAACGGTAGAATCCACAGCATTCGTTACCTTCAGATAAGCCTTCTGCGTACCGCCTACCGTCCAATTAATATCCGCGGTGGTCGAACCGGTAGCAACAGCATTCAGCTTACTCATACCCTGGCAGCTGGCATCTATAGCACCTATACGAATATCCGAAATACGGAAGTCGTTATCGCCGCCAGATACGGTTGATTCACCATAGAAACCAATCATAATGCGCTGACCCACATAATCGCCGAGCGGTATAGTAATGGTTACAGCCGTGTATGGGATATCATCCACCATACCGCGGTTGCCCGTACCATCGTTGGCCCAAATGAAGGCATCATTCTGCTTCCACGTTTTGCCGCCATCGGTAGAAATGACTACTGCAAACTTATCATCCGTAGAAGTTGCAATACGGTCCTCTGCAGCGCCAGCAGAAGCCTTATACTTCGTCCATGCAGCCTTAAATGTAAGAGCAGCTACCTCGTCCGGCTGAAGATCCATGCTGATTTCCGGAGAAATGAGCCAATACTTAACGCCGACACCAAAAATATTCACGCGCAAATGCGGATTAGTCAAGCCTACCACATTTACGACATTATTGTACGTCCAACCGCTAGTAGTCGCAGCCATAGCTGAATCACCACGCAGGAAGACGTCAGACAGCAAACCGCTCTTTCTCGTCCATCCGGTAGGAATATCGGCCGGAAGCAGGGTTGGTACATACGGAACGCCAATCTTCGTTCTAAACGAATAAACGTCTTCAGCAATGATGGTATCGTTGCCGCAGATAGTCTGAAGCGTGAACTCATATTCCGTATCAGGCGTCAAACCAGTGAGCGTAATACTATCGAGCTGAGAGCCGGCAGCCGTTGTCTTATAGATTACTGTATCCACCCAAGCGCTGTCATAATTCGTGTAAAGCGTGAGCTTGAATTCGGTCATGCCATTGGGATTCCATAATACGGTAGCATTCGTAGCCATCGTATTGGCGGTCACATTGGTAGGATCCAAGCAGGTAGAGATAGTCTTAATGCGCACATTATCAATGCAGTTATGGCTGCCATAGGTGCTGTTAGGAGTAACAGGAGAGAGCGCGCGGATGGCAATATAATGCCCATTTCCGGTATAGCTGTCAAGCGTCTGACGAACCTTCGCGAACGTACCATCAGCTGCATCGAAGCGACCTACCTCTACAAACGTAGAAAGATCATACGGATCGGTCATTACACCTACAGCCACACGGCCAGAGCCGGCATACGTAGTGGAACCTGACGACAGACGGAACGTGATTTCCAACTCTGATGGGTTAGCCACATAAGGGAATGCCACGTAGTTATCTACGCCATTGAGCGCCAGATAAGCGCCATCATACACCGGAATCGAAGTTGCGCCCCTTGGATAGGTAGTCTGCAGCAGCATCGGGCTAATCAATTCCGTAAAGCCCTTATAGATGCTCGATGTATGCAACTCGTTTATCAAATTCTGTAGGTAGAACGTTGCGTTGGTAGAGAAGTCAAAGAACATCGGCACAACGCCAGTGGTAGGCACGTGAAGCGTAAGCGGAGCTGACCATTCAGAAGCCACACCATTCTTTACGCCTTGTACGTAAACCACAATTATTTTACCCTCTGCATTGGCCGCAGCCGGGAGCTGCACCTGATACGAAGCAGCCGTCAAGCCGGTTTGGTTGACGAGCACGAGCGAGTCAGCTATCAGAGAAGCATCGCGATTGTAAACGGTAGATACCTTCAGGTTCCAGGAGTCGGCACCATTAAGCTGCGGCGTCAAGGTGAAGCCGGTAGGCAACACGTTCGTTGCGCGCAGGTTGGTGGGCGTACATACGTTTACTTCTTTAATAGTGAAATTATCCACATAGAAGATATTGGGCTTGCTTGCCATCGATACGAGGGCCACATGCTTGCCCGTGCCGGTATAGCCGGCCAGCGATACGCGGAAATGCTTAAACTGTTCGCCGTTGTCAATTTTTACGGTCTCAATCACTTGGAGCGTACCGATATCATACGGATTGGTCACCACGCCTACCGTCAACTCGGCTGCATAATCCTGATTGCCGCCATTGCTCAAATAGGTATAAGCCGTTCCCCAGAAATCCACTTCGCAATTAGCGAGGTTACCGTTGATCTCGGGCGTGATAGCATAAATCAAGCTGTCAGCCGGCACGGGAGTAGCCGTAGTGGAAGCGGTGCCGGAGAAGAAGAGGTAATTGGTGCTATCTACTGAATAGCTGTACTTCGACCCCGTGCCCTTATATACACAAGGCACGTTCACGTTCGTAAGACCACCAGTAATCCAGCCATAAGGCTTACCACAATTCGAGTTACCGCTGATAGTCTCGGTTTCAGTAAACGTCTCCGAATAGGGCAGATTAACCATACTCGTGGTCTTCAGCGTAGTCTGTACCCAATTGGTATAGCCCGAAATGTTGTCGTCGCAGTCCGTACGCAGATACACATAATAAGTCGTGTAAGGCTGCAAGCCCGTAACCGTCGTCTCGAAATCCTCGGTCGTGCCGTGGTATGTCAACGTGTCGAGGTTAACGTTCTGGAAGTCGGTAATAGGAGTGCTCGAAACGGCCAGTTCGAAATGATTATACGAGCCATTGCAGGTAAAACCGATCGTAGCCGAAGTTGAGCTTACGTTAATGCCTTGGAAAAGGGCATCCTGGCATTGACTTTGCGGATACACGCTGATATCATCCAGCACAACGCCGTAGCCATTCTGGCCCGACGCTTCAAATGCCAACTGATAAGCAGAACCTTGCTGATAAGCGGGCAGGAGCATCGTTTCAGACGTCCAACCTGCAATCGACGAGGTGTACTCCGTGAGGAGCTGCCAAGTGGCAGTTGCGTTCACGCGGTAGTACACGCGCAGAGTATCAAAAAACTCAAAGCGCGCTACTTGCGCATGCGAGAATTTCAACTGTGGATTGTAAGCCTGAGTGAGATCCATTGCAGAGCTCTCCAGCCTCGTCTTGAAGTAGGAGTTGTCAGCAGCAGGACGAATAGCAGCGCGATACGCACCACCATTGGCGTTTAGCGGCTCGGTGAGCGAAGCGCCCGCGCCACCTTCTACTGCCCACGATACCGTACCCACTACATTTTGCTGGGTCCAGCCTGCAGGAATCGTTCCTGACTCAAAATCCACCGGCCCCAGGTTGTACTGGATAGCCGAGAATACTGGCAAGACTGCAAACAGCATAAATGCCAGAATCGAAAGGATAGATTTTCTCATGTCAGTAATAATTAAGTGAATAATTTTGTTAATTTGTATTCAAATAGATTGTTTCCAATGAATTTGCGATAAGTAAAAAATCATAATTACGATAAGGCAAATGTGTATCCACGATAAAAGAATCAATTTCTGCAAATAGAAATCAATTTTTTGCAAAAAAAATACTATTATTGAGAGCGCAAAATTACTAAAAAAATTTCTAACCGCCAAATCTTAATACAAAAAAACTTCCTTTTTTCGCATTTTTTGTAAAATTAAAATATCCTATACAATGAATCTGCATAATTATGCAAAATTTACATATTCCCTCTTCATTCATTTCTTAGGAGCAATATTCATCTATGGTAACGCCGAATGCATGAGCGGCACTATCGATTGTTTATCCCCTGCCTAATCGGCTTAGCGGATTCCGCCTCAGCCTCTGGAACGCGCGCAGCGCTACTGGAACTACTTGGAACTATCTGGAACTATTTGGAACGCCCGAAGGGCTACTGGAACAGCGCGAAGCGCAAATGGAACGGCCTCCGGCCTATTGGAACGCCGCAGGCTATTGGAACGCGCCTTAGCGCCTTCCCCCTTACTCTAAAATGTGTGAACTTTGTGTAAAAACGGGAGTAAATCTTTCAGATTTCTGCAGATAATATCAGCAGCCAACAAACAATACGCCGGAGCTCGCGCTCCAGATATGCAGCAGGCAGCAAAACCTGCTGCAGCATTGGCTACTTGTATTCCGCTTCGCCGCTTCGCTGTATTCTCAGCGGCTTTAGCTTATAGTGATATCGTAGCACTGCTGCGATTCTCGTATTGTTAGTTGGCAGGACGGGATAGCTCCCTATATTATCTCCGTCCTGTTAGCCGCTTCGCCGCTTTCTCCGCTTTCTCTGTAGCGGCTAAAGCAGCGAAAGCGATGGTCTCCGCCATCGCGTTCATGGCGGTACACTCGGCGCGGGTACAGCGGCTTTTGTCGGGCACATAATGCGGCCAAGGAGAAAGCAGAAGAAGCCGCCCTGCGGCGATGGCCTCGATAAGGTTTCCTGGCGGCTTATACTTCGCACTTTCGGGCAAGCCGTTGTCGAGGATATAAATCATCGGCAGCCCCTCGCGGAGCGCTACATCGCGCACGGCCGCTTCGTCTGGACTGATGAAAGGGCTCACTAAGACCGCTCCTTGTCGAGCTCGCAGGATGCAGCCGTTCTTATAATCGCGCAAGCGCTGATTATCACCGCGTTCCGCATCCCATACCCATTCTTTATGAACATGTACAGCCATCAGCTCCGGCTCATACAGCAGCGTCAGATTGCCTACTGCGGCATACTTCTGGCCTTCTATCTCTATGTTGCTGAATCTGAGGATGGCGCACGGGTATCAGCTGGATGCAGTCCCAAAGGCATTGACCAAGAGGCGATCACTCAACATACGCCCCATCTATCTGACCATCAACGACTTGCCATTTCAGTTCGCCGAAGGCCGCTTTCTGTGGATGGCGTATCATAGCAGAGGCAGTCACATGATAGATTCCAACACCCCGCCAGGAGTTTCCTTTTTCTTGCCATTGCCAATGACCATTCATATTGTTGCTATCGAAATAGTTTCATGATTCGATTTTCGCCTGCAAAGGTACGAAGAATTTTTGGGATAGTCAAATTTATTTGCATTTTTTTCGTAAGGGGTCCCCAAAGAGCTATGCTCGAATGGGGAGAGCAAAGGCCTTGGTCGCCCGCTGATTTAGTGAAGCGGTATCAGCCATTGCGACCCAAGTGCCGAATGCGAAGTACCGCTGTTCCCTTGCGGAATGAAAGATACAAACATTTTTTGATATATGCAAATGCTGGAACAAAATTTATCAAAATTCTCAAAATTATTTTTTTAGATTACTATCCCTCTCGTAATTTTCCTGAAAAAATAGACACTTTCCTGAAAAAATAGACAGACGGCACATTTGTTCACAAAGTTCACAAAGTTCACAGATTATTAAGTAAGGATGCACTACCCCTGCTTTTTTCAGCCATTACCCCCTACTTTCCGCCACTTTACTCCCTACTTTTCGGTATTTTATAAGCCATTTTTCCATGTGTTTAAAAAATAATTTTGGGGGAATATTTCGTAAAGGGGGAGTATTATAATATACTATATGCGCACACGTGCCTGAGACTCAAAAATGTGTGA
>JALFZG010000057.1 GCA_022784645.1 Bacteroidales bacterium | reverse complement strand
TCTGCAAGGATGCCACTTCTTTGGCGTAGGAAGCGCGGAGCTCTTGGCATGCCAACACTTGTTCGCGCGAACGAATATGCTTGCGTATCTGATCCATCAACACTTGTTGCTTTTCCGTCAGTTGCGTTTTGTGAAGCGATTCAACCACGAGTAGACGCTTGATTTCATCTTTCTGATCTTGGTATTTCAGCTCGTGATACAAACCTATGCAACCATAGATGAGAAGCAGAATAAGAAACGTTAAGATAATCTCAAAATCTATGTTCATACGAATAGTGGGTTAAGAGATGTCCTAATAAAGACGATTAATATTATGAGTTGACTCGTTCTCGAAAAAGTGGCCACTCGATTGAGAATCGGTGCAAAATTACTGCTTTTTTCTTGATTGTGCAATACTTTTTCAGGGTTGTATCACATTTTTTAGTATGTTATTTTTATAATATATTGATATTCAATGTTTTGCAAAATTACCAATATCGGTTTTGTGTCACATTTTTTGCGCAATTGGTAACTTGTATTTCGTATTGTTTGCAACAAAATTGTACGTTTTTCCTCTTTTCTTTCTATGTGGTATGAGCTGTAATGCATAAAAAATCCCGCCCTTTTGAGAGCGGGATTTTTGAGGTATTCGCACAGATGAATAGTTGATTAGAAGTAGAGCAGTTTAGCGTTCGGCTCGCCTTCAGCCATCATCATATAGAGGGGCTTGATCTGCATAGGTGCTTTCTGCGGAGCAGCAGCTGCCGTTGCGTTGATATCGCCTGCGTAGGTAGCATGGAAAGCATTGCCGTTCTTTGTAGTGATATCAATCGTTACACCTTCAGCTGCTACGGTTACCGTACCTGCTGCTACGAACCAAACGGAATTTAAATATACCTTGGAGTTATAGGTGAAGCAATAGTAAAGGCAAGAGCCGCTAAAACTTAAGGCTTCATCATTGCGATAACCAGCAATTACAGTAGTAGGCGAAAGTTCGGAAGAAACAGTATAAGTGCCATATGCAATGGTATCTGCATCTGCATTGGCGCCCATATAGAGGACGATATACGGGAAGAGCTTGCCGTTATCGTTCTGGCCAATCACCGTATCACTCTCCAGCTCGAGCTTTACAAAACCGGTCTTAGGTGTTACAGTCTTGTCCTTGAAGTTGATATTGCTTGCAGGAGCACCTTCTTCAGGATATGTATCCGATACAGGAACCATCGTTACGCCACCGTGCTTGATGTCTTCGCCACCCTGCGTACCTTCTACAACCGGCAGTTTAGCGGCATTAAGAACGGGATAGTAGGTGTCGATTTCGGTAATCCATGCTACAATCTCGCAGTTGTCTGCAACCCATTTCTCATCTAACTCGATGTCGTATTCAGCAACCGCTGTACGCTTCTTCAGCGTGATGGTATCGCCGAGTGCAGCCGTAGCATACACGCGGATGGTATGCGTGTGCGTAAACTCTTTCCATCCTTCCCATGTGCCAGGGAAATCTGCCTGCGCACCGAGCATACCGCTTTCGGTAACGCCCAGGGTAAGCATAAAGCCTGTAACAGCCTCATCAGAGGTCTTCATGATGGCTTTTACGTGAAGATTACGGGTGGCTGCATCATAGGTACGCTCAAGTTCTACGCAGCTGGTTGCAGTCGTTTCCTGCTTCTTCAGCACGGCACTTGTATTGTACGGATGGTAGTTGATTTCGTTTGAGATACCCTCGCTTGAGTTGGTGTATTTATAGCGGTTGATAGAGATACTAGGTGCACTGGAAACTTTCAATTTCTTACCAATAGTGGTAGAGCCTTTGATGGAATACTCATCGGAGCCGTAGCCATAATGGTTACTTACCCAAACCATATTATCCGGATCTTTACTATATTCTTCATAGATAAGATCCATACCCATCGGGCAATAACCGCATCTCTCACCGGTGAAGTGCTCAATGAGCTGTACACGCTTATAGGTTTGACCAACAGGATCGGGTTCAACGCCCGTTCCCGGTTCGCAAGAAGAGAGAATCATGCTTGCCGAGAAAGCAGCAAGCAAAAGATAGCAATACTTTTTCATAATGCAAGTGATTTATTATTTGAAATTATAATTTACGGTAAGTGTAATCGAGCGATTATAGTTTTGGAACTGATAAACGATCGTATAAGTGCCCTCTTTTGCAGGGGTGAAATGTGCATACCACTTCGCTTCGGTCTGACCGCTCGGCAACTTGTAATCGAAATCCTGCTTCTTTTCGCCATCGCCGGGCACGCATTGGATACCAGCACAGAGTTCATCTTTCAAACCTTCTTCCGAACGAGTAACCGTTACGCGGAAACCATTGACATTTCTTACGGAACCGCGAATCTCCATTACCTGTGCGCCAGTGAGCGGATTCTCCTCGTACTCCGAGATGTCGATGGTGGTGTCTTTCGTAATAGGCACTACGCCAAGCGTAATCTCCATATTGGACTGCTTGGTTTCATCAAGATACTCCGGCTTCTCATCTTCGGGAGGTTCTGGATTGTTTGGATCACCGCATGCGGTAAACAAGCAAAGCGCTGCTGCGCTCATCATTACATAAAAAAACTTTTTCATATCGATATGTATTAACGTTAATTATTCATTGTTTAAATGTACAACCTGTACGTCATGCACTTGCATGGTTTTAGCATCTGCCAAAACGCCTACGATAGCGCAATGCTGCATGCGGATGGTTTGCCCATTATTCATCTCCGGTATGGTATATACAACGGGGTGCATCGAGTTGTCCGGCTGGTTGATGATATACGATGCTTTTTCTCCGAAGATGGATGGCAAAACAGAGCCCCGCAATACGTGATTATGAACATAGTTCATATTTGGGCTGCCATTCGGCATCATTTGCGGCCCAACAATGCTGTCTTCAATCAGCCATAGCATAGTAACCAATTCGATTTCCTTGCCTGCCGATTGCTCATTCGAAGTAGTGGCTTCTGCATGCCAACTCAATGCCACGTTGCGGCCATCGATTTGTGGCGTTGTGAGCTGCAACTTGCCCAACGTCTCTTTAGTGATAGCCGATAGCACTTGTGCCGGCCATTCCAGATAATCCACCAATCCGGATACGAGGTTTACTGCGCCGGTAGGGAAACCGGTAGTTTTCGTTCCTCCGAGCCATAGATATAAGCTATCTGCCTCAGGGCAGGTATAATCATATTCGGGTTTATCCGTCTGACAAAATCTATTGGTCTTAGGATGAATCTCTACCACAACCAGATTGTCAGGATACGTCTCGAGCAACTGATGGGCTACTTCGGCCGCTTTGGGGCAGTTCACGCACATGAAGCCCGTGCATTCCGTAATGAGCGCACGGCTAATCGGTTCTTTCGCTTCAATCTCTATCAATTGATCCTCCTCTTTAATCACCTGGCAGCCGATGAGCATGCAGGCAGAGAATAAGAAAAACAGTATCTTTTTCATACGAATTACCAAGTGAAGTTATACGTGATATTTACGCCTTCCTGCTCCGGCACAGCGCGGCAAACGCCTCCTGAGCAGTTAAATCCGGCGCGCGTTTTGGTGTAGCTGAGCATTACGCGGTGGGCTCCTTGGGCATAGGTGGCACCTGCGGTGTAGTAATGCTCATTGTTTGCCTCCGGTGCATGACCGATATTATACATCCATTGGCCGGAAATCATCAGCTGTTTCCAAAGGCTCAACTCATAAAGCGCGAAGATCCACTGTCCTTCGTCTTGTTTGGTGAAGAGGTATTGCAGCTCAGCTCGCATCTGAATATTCTTATTCACTGCATACTTACCTTCTACAACGCCAATGCCGGAGCGAATCAAATCGCCTTCACCTTCTACTACCGCTTTGTTGTACGTCTGATACATGAGCATTGCGCCAATATACCATTTCTTATTGATCTTCTTATTGAGCTCCAGATTGACGTCGGTATAGTAAGTCTCTTTGCCGGCAAGCCATGTGTTGGTTTCGTGCAACTCTCTGACGTGCGAAGCATTGAGCTTGAGCGTTGTGCCGTATTTACCGCCCATCTTTGTGCCGCGTTTCCATGTGTAGCGAATCTCGCCTTGGAACGCCCATTCGCCCGCCATCTGGGTAGCATACGGATAGAGTGCAGCGAGTGCATAGGTATGCTGATTGGCAAAAGCGGGGAGATGGTTAAGGTAGCCGGCTATGCCGCGGAGCTGCCTATCCGAGCGGAAGAACATATTCTCCGAGCGTTTCACCTGCGCGATGGCTGACATGCCCTTTTGCGAGTAACTGAGCGAAGCGAGCAGGGTCTGCCCCGGCTTATAGCTCATATTGTTGTCAAAGCAGGGGTCGTTGGCTTTATATGCATACTCTACGAGTGCGTTCCACCCTTTCATTTGAAATTTCGCGCGTACATCGCCTGCGCCCACCCATTCGGGCACGTTGTACATGAGCGTAGGATTATCCGGGCTCATGATGGTATCAAACGCTTCGTATTTGCTTACGTAGCTGCCGCCAATCAGCAGGTTGGCTCCCGCATTACGCATCACTTCTGACCAATCGGAAACCTGCAATTCGAGGTTGGCACCGAGCACTGCATCCTGCGTGTAGTTCCATCCGCCAGCACCATCGGTGTAGCAATTCCAATAGCGGCGTTGCTTACCGCCGAGGAGCTCCATCCGGATACCCGTGTAGGGTGTCAACTCGATTTTTGCACCGCGGAGGGCGTTGTCAATACCGAGGCTGCGCTCTTCATATAGGCGCAGAATCAATCCGCTGCCGAACTGCCCATAGACATCGCCAATGGTGATTTTGCCCCAATCGAATTGAGTGCTGATATGCAGATGGCTGAGGCCAGACCCCTTGAAACCGGCTTCAAAACCGAGGAGCGGCTTTTCCATCAATTCGCCTCGGAGTGCTGCTTCCATTCCCCGGAAACCGGCTTTGTTGCTCGAACTATAATCCCAGCGAACGCCCAAATCGAGGTAGGTGTTGCTTAGATATTCGTTTTTTTCCCTATCTGTCATAGACTTGGTGCTGTCTTGATCAACCGATCGAGTAGGGAGCAAACTCTCATGCTGCAAGCTGCCCACTACATATACAGTATTTCCCGCCCATGTGAGCGGGGAGAGTATGCTTACGCACAAGAAAATAATAATGAATAAAACGGACCGATTATTTTGCATTCGTAATAAGCTCGTAAAGTTCTTCTTCAGCACCATCCGTGTAGCCGGCATGGTTATGGATAATATTGCCCTTTCCGTCGATTACAAAAACGTGGGGCACCATCTGCACGTTCATAGCGCGCTTGAAATCACCATTCGGATCGAGCAGCACATCGAATTCCCAACCGAAGCCGTCTACGAGGGGCTTTACCTTATTGGCATCTTGAGCTTGATCGATGGATACAATCACGATTTTCACGCCTGTCTCTTCCTGCCAATCAGCATACAACTCATGAAGCGCTTTCAGTTCGCGCATGCAAGGCTTACACCAAGTAGCCCAGAAAGAGATAATCATCGGCTTTCCACCATTGGTGAGTTCTGCTGTGTTAACTGACTTACCATCCATATCCTGAAGCGTTACGGCAGGCAACTCTGCCTGGATGGCTACTACGCTCAAAAGCGCGATCATAATGGCAAAAAATTTCTTCATATTGAGAAATGATGTTGTTAGTTATGTTAATTTTCTATTCTTGACGCCATCGCGGTGTCATATATGATTGTTTCATGGGTGCAAACACTATGCCAAATGGATAGCAATTTGTAATAGCAGCCGCAAAATTACTACAAAAAATCTAAATACGCAAGAAAAATCCTAACAAAATGATACCTTAAAGTGCGTTTTCACTATTTTTCTGCGTTTTTCTTGCGTATTTCGATAAAAATTGCTACCTTTGCAACCAAATTCATAAAAGGTGGGTTATCAAAATTTTCGAAGAATAAATTTTGTTATCTCATAATTATTAATCTTCTTGATAGTGAGGATTTTTTAGCCCTCACCTAAGATGTATGCAAAGTTTAAGTCAACTCTTTTATCAGTACGCAGGCGTGCAGCCTGATAAGGTAGAACAACTCACAGCCTCTGGTAGCAACAGGCGCTATTATCGCCTGACTTCACCCGGAATCAGTTTGATTGGTGTACAAGGAACTTCGTGCGAAGAGAATGGTGCGTTTCTCTATATGGCCGACCATTTTCTCTCGAAGGGGCTCAATGTGCCGAAGGTGGTGGCTCGCTCCGATGATGGTATGAACTACCTGCAGGAAGACCTCGGGAATACCTTGCTATTTGATTTTATTGCCGACGGCCGGAAGACGGGCGTGTTTTGCGAAGCGGAGAAAGAGATGCTGCGTAAGACTATGCGAGCCATTGCACGGTTGCAGGTAGTGGGGGCTGAGGATTTTGACTTCAATGTATGTTACCCGCAGCCGGAGTTCAACCTTCGCAGCATCAATTGGGACCTCAATTATTTCAAATATTGCTTTTTGAAGGCTACGGGGCTCGATTTTCAGGAGGACCGTCTTGAGTCGGATTTTGAGCGTTTGGCATATATCCTGCTTAAGCGCAGGATGAGCACGTTCATGTATCGGGATTTTCAATCGCGCAACGTGATGGTGAAAGATGGCGAACCCTATTTCATTGATTTTCAGGGCGGCAGAAAAGGACCTGTGTATTACGATGTGGCTTCTTTCCTCTGGCAAGCCCGCGCCAATTTCCATCAGGAACTCCGCGATGAGTTGATCAATGTATATCTCGACGAATTGCAGAAGTACATGCCGGTGGATCGCGAAGCATTTTTGGATACGCTTCAGCATTTTGTGCTTTTCCGCACGTTGCAAGTGCTTGGCGCGTATGGTTTCCGCGGGTATTTCGAGAAGAAACCCCATTTCCTGCAATCCATTCCACCTGCTATTGAGAACCTTCGTCAGTTGCTCAAGCGATGCTCCGACGATTATCCGTACTTAATCGAGGTGCTACACAACATGACCGAACTGAAGCAGTTTAAAGAGATTTCTGTAAGAAAACCGCTTATCGTACGCGTTTATTCATTTTCTTATAAAAAAGGTATCCCCAACGATGAATCGGGCAATGGCGGCGGCTTCGTATTCGACTGCCGTGCGGTTAATAACCCCGGTAAGTATGAGCGCAACCGTTTCCTTACCGGACTCGATGAGCCTATCATCAAGTTCCTCGAAGACGATGGCGAGATTTTCCCCTTCCTTGACGCGGCTTATTCGCTGGTGGATGCTTCCGTAAAGCGCTATATCGACCGCGGATTCAGCAATCTGATGGTCTGCTTTGGATGCACGGGTGGGCAACACCGATCGGTGTATTCGGCCGAGAAAATGGCGCGGCATATCAACGATAAATTTGGCGTAGAAGTGCAGCTTATTCATCGCGAGCAGAACATTGCCACCACCTTGCCGGCAAAGGAAATTGAGCCTGCTAAAAAAGAATAATCGGCATCTCTCTTACGCGTTGTTTCGTTTTTTAGTCCTCCTTCGTTCAAATTCGATATTACTCTCGCTCAGTATGAAGAAAGCTATGATTTTTGCTGCCGGTCTCGGCACTCGTCTTAAACCTATCACGGATAGCATCCCCAAGGCGATGCTCCCGATAGCGGGCAAACCGCTGCTGCAGCATCAGTTGGAGAAGTTGCGTGATGCAGGATTGGAGGAGATTGTTATCAATGTGCACCATTTTCCGGAGCAAATCGTAAGTTTCTGCAGAGAGCATCAAGATTTTGGGCTTCAGATTCATTTCTCCGATGAGACGGCTCAGTTGCTCGAAACGGGCGGTGGGCTTCGCAAGGCGAAGGAACTCCTTAGGCCGGATGGAGAGCCGATTCTTGTATGCAATGTGGATATCCTTTCGAATATTGATATCGCTGCTCTCATTCGAGCCCATCGCATGGAGCGCTTGGCTACTATCGTTGTTTCTGCGCGCCAGACGCAGCGCTATTTTCTCTTCAATCGCGATGGCGAGCTCCGTGGATGGACGAATATTGCATCGGGCGAGATTCGTCCGGCTTCGCTCCATTTAGACGCTCCTCTCCCGACATCGGAGAATGTGCAATTTCCGCTGCCCGCTGCTCGCGAAACGGACCTCTTCCCGCTTGCTTTTAGCGGCATGCAAATCGTTTCACCCTGCATCTTCGATGTAATGGCGCCCTATCCGGATAAGTTCTCGATTACGGATTTCTATTTGGATAACCTTGCTTCCGGTGCCATTCATGCGTTCGTTCCTGCTGACTACCGCATGATGGATATTGGCAAAATCGACCATCTGCAAGAAGCTGAGGCGTTTGCCCTTTCGCTATAACAAACTAATAAACCATAAAAACACAACACAAAATTTGTAGAGCAATGTTCATAGGTGAATTGTTGGCTTTCTTAGTTGCCATTCTTTGGACCATTTCGTCTCTCGCATCAGAAAAAGCGTCACGCCATTATGGCGCAACTACGCTTAACATCATCCGAATGGCGCAAGCTATTCTGTTTATCGGCCTCACGCTGCTCGTGATTACAGGCTCGCCACTCCCTCTCTCCACCACGCCGTCAATTTGGGTGTGGCTCACGCTTTCGGCTATTGTAGGGTACGTAATCAGCGACTATTATTTCCTCAAATGTTTCATCATGATTGGTGCTCGATGGGGCGAATTGTTCATGACGGTGGCACCTATTTCAGCAGCCCTCACCGGTTGGCTGCTGCTGGGTGACAAAATGGGGCCCTTGGCCATCTTAGGTATGATGGTCACTATTGTAGGCATTTGTTTGTCCGTTTTGTCGAAAAAAGGGGATAGTAAAAAGTTGCAAGTCAAGCTGCCGCTCAATGCAGTTATCTATGGCTTGATTGGCGGTATCGGGCAAGGTATGGGATTGGTTTTCAGCAAGAAAGGCATGCTCATTTATCAAGATCAAATTCAAGATATGTTTGCAAGTGAGGCGATGGGAAGTTTCTATATGTCGTTTTCATCTACGATGATTCGCTGCATCATTACTTTCTTCGGCTTCGTGGTAATCTACCTGTTCCAAAGCCGCACGAAAGAGCTCAGAATGGCTATGCCGGAGAGCAATCGATTGAAGAACTTCTTTCAAAACAAACGCCTATTCTGGTTGGCAACACTCTCTACTATTACCGGCCCATTTCTCGGTGTTGCGCTCTCGCTGGCTTCCTCACTTTATACCTCAACGGGCGTGACACAAACGATCATGTCCACAACGCCCGTGTTAATTCTCTACCCCAGTTACCTGCTTTTCAAGACCAAGATTACTTTCCTCGAGGTGGTTGGTGCTGTCATTTGTGTGATTGGCGTTGCTTTGTTCTTCTTCTGATGAGGCAGCTTGAGGGAGCGGATCCTGGCTTTTCTGAAGCGAATCCTTTTGCAGGTCGGCTGTTGTTGAGAGCGAATCTTGGAATTTTGTTTTATGAAGCGAATCAGGCTGCGCAATTGTTTCTGCGGGTCGTGGCGTATAAGTCACGGCCCCGCTTTGTGTAAGGAACTTCAAATATTGGCGACCGCCTTGATAAGCTTTGAAGACGTTGTTGGCAAACACGATATCCGTTATCTCATATTGACTCACATAGGCTACCATGTTTTTCGTGAAATAGCGTCCGTCAATCACGTGTATTTCCTCAAAGCTGCCGAAGAGATAGCCCGGGAGCGCATTCCCGAAGCTGTCCTTCAAAATCAGTACTTTACGGCCGTTTTTAGTAGAAGTAACAACGCGCGTGATCTTGCAGTCGCCGCCCATAAACGTGCTGTAGGCGGCTCCGCTACCATCGCGATAATGGAAGAAAAACTTGTCGGTATATGGCTTGTGCTCGGCTGTTACGCGGTAATTCTCATCAATCGAATAATTCGTATAGGTAGTGGTATATTCCACATTCTTGGGCTCATAATACACAAAATCTTCGGGCGATCGCTTAATCGATACGTCTTGCGTAAATCCATACATTGTACCTACAAACGAATGGGTAACCCGTTCATCAAACTCACTCAAATCGGGTACATGAACGCCTGCCACTTTGCATAACTCACGAGCTGCATAATATGCTCCGAGCGGCGACCAATGGTGGTCGGTTCGTAGGTAAATTGCTTCTTCCGTATGCTGCTTCAGCTCAGGAATAAGGCGAATAGGTTTCACCTCCGGCATGAGGTGTGCATACAGATTTTCGATGGTCGCTTCTTCGGATTGCACGCGCGATTTGACCTTTTCGGGACAGTAAAATTCCACTGCAGTAGGCACAATCATACAATAAACCTGTACATCCGTAAACTTCTCCTGATATGTGTTTACTACTTTTGCATATTGCTCACCGCCGTTTTTGCCAAAGTACATCATCAGCGCCCGAGCTGTAGGAGCAGCGCCCACAATGATAATACCCTGGTTTGTGATTTTTCCGTTAGCGGCAGCCGCATTAGCAGCCATGTTTCCATTAGCAGCCTCTGCTTCGCTCGCTACTGCCGTTGGGTTGCTGTTGTTTTCAACTGCAGCACCATAGCTGCCGCTATCAGCAGCCCCCGCTGCGCCATCGTTTTCGCTAATCATTTCAAAATCTTCGGCTAATTCAGCATCGGGCATCTCATCGCCAGCTATAAAAGCAATTTGCTCTTCAGCAGGAGCGATTTGCAGTGCACGTGCTTTTTTGAGATCCATCGACATGGCCATCCAATAATCGCGGTATGGCTCTGTATCGCTATACCATGAGCTAACCGAAGTGGTATATTCACCCGAGCGAAGCGCCTCCATGCTGAACGTAGGGAACGCCTTCAGTTCTCGTCTTTCGAGCGACGAAACGGTAGAGCGTGGAAAGAAATTTAGAAATACAAACATCCCCAAAGCCGTAAGTAGAATTGCAATCAGATAAATCGTATGTTTCATAATCAAAACCTCGTATAGATGAACGCATTATTAGTAGCGCCCACCAGCAGCGCCACACTCAATACAATAACCATGATACCGAAAGCAATTTTAAAAATCGTTTCTGCAGAAACAGCTAAAACAGGCACTTTGCCAAATACGCGAGTGTTTAGTTTGGATAGCCATTCGCCTACCGGCAAACAAAGAACAATACCGATGATCCATAGCCAGAAATTGTTCCACCAACCGCTTTCCGCAATGAAATCGAAGCCAATAGCACCACCAAAAAGCACTTTATAGAAAGCAAAAACCTGGTCTAAATCATCGAAATAAAACAACACACGGCCGATTATTACAATCATCAATGCATATACGTGCTGCAGCGGCCGCCAAAGATGTGGTTGAATCTTTTTCAGGTAAAAATATTTCTCAAACAACACTACCAGCGCGAAATAAATACCCCACATAGCAAACGTCCAATCAGCGCCATGCCAAAGGCCGGTGAGAAACCATACCACGCATATATTCAGTACCTGATGACGGCGATTACCGCCAAGCGGAATATATACATAATCGCGGAAGAATGAGCAGAGAGAAATATGCCATCTGCGCCAAAAATCGGTGATGGAGGTGCAAATATAGGGGTGGTTGAAGTTTTCGTTGAAATGAAAACCAAGGCATCGTCCAATACCGATAGCCATGTCAGAGTAACCTGAGAAATCAAAGTAAATCTGAAGGGAGAATGCTATCACACCCATCCATGCGCCAGCTACGGTAGGGGCGTCACCCACAGTGGCGTGCATAAATTGCCCGGCTAATTCGGAGAACTGATTGGCGAGAATCACTTTTTTTCCCAATCCCATCAAAAAGCGCTGGATTCCCTCTGCCAAATCCTGCTGCGTCACGTGTCTGTCTTCTAGCTCTTCAGCTACACGTCCATAGCGCACAATTGGGCCAGCAATCAGCTGTGGAAACATCGATATATAGAGCAGTAAGCGGCCGAAATTTTTCTGCACAGGGTTGTCTCCGCGATATACGTCCACTAAATAGGAGATGGATTGAAACACGTAGAAACTAATACCTATCGGCAGAGAAATCTTAGGGTCGGGCACGTGTAAACCTAACTGATTAAGTGTTTCTACGAGCATGCCCGTATATTTGAAAATCGAGAGGATGCCGATATTCACTATCAAACCCAATACGAGCCCTAACTGATGCGTAGTGGGCTTCCATGCCATTAACCTTCCGCATAAATAGGTAAGGGCTACGCATATGAGCATCAGCAGCACATATACCGGTTCGCCCCATGCGTAAAACAGCAATGAAAATAGCACAAGAACAGCATTTCGGAGTGTGAAACTCTTCTTGAGCTGCCCTTTGCTTAACCATTGTGTATCTGCCAAATAAGCCAACAGATAGCAGCATGCTACCGACGGAAGAAACACAAAAAGGAAAAATAAATCAGAAAATACCATTTTAGCAAGTTATCTTGAGCGCATGGTGCATACACGTAATTTTATAAGGTGTACATGCCTGCACCAAAATACCATCTGCTTCACATACCAGATGATTGAGCTTCTGACCCGATTTCTCATCGATGGTATCTACATCTATCAGCACTTCAGATGCCGTATAGGAATGTACAAAATCCAATTTGGTCAGTGGGTTGCCCACCAGCAAATGCGGGATAGCTCGCATTATTTGCCATACGGTAGGCGGTTTTACGAACATCGAATGGAAGATGCCGTCCGTAGGATCGGCATCAGGATTCTGCCGAATGCCACCACCAGAATAGGGGCCCACGCCAATGTTCATTGTGAAGAGCTTCTCGTTGATGGTGAGCCCTTCGTTGGTTCGCACTCGTAGAGGCGAGGACTTATGCGTCCAGGCAGCACAAATGAGTGCTACCAAATACGACCAAGAATGCGAGCCGATATAATACTTCAAGGTAGATGCCCATAGGCAGGTCTTGGCATCAATACCAAAACCTACGGAATTGATAAAATAATGATGATGCTCGTTTCCGTTTCTAAAATACGTTACGCACCCTACATCTACTGGGTGCGGTTTGCCGTGAAAAAAACGGTCGAGCGAATCCTTATAATCTTTCGTAAGCCCCCAATAGCGGCCGTAATCGTTGCCTGTTCCGCGGGGCATAAATCCAAATTCCAACTGATCTTTGTCAGGAATACGCGCCTCCATTAGGCCGTTGATCGTTTCGCTTATCGTGCCATCGCCACCCAAGATCAGGAACCTGCGGATGCCCTGTTCTTCAGCCAATTCGCGAGCCAGTTCGCGGGCATGGTTTGGGTATTGCGTTATGCGATATACGAAATCTTCACCTCGAGCCTTCAAGAGATCAAACAGGTAATAGCGCTGCATCAAATACGACTTTTTACCTGATTTGGTATTGATAATAATGCCTAACATGATATATTGATGGTTGGAAAAAATATTTACGCCCCTCCCCTATGTCAGGAGAGGGGCGCAATTCATTACGCTCTTAGATTAGTGAGCGAAGAACTCCTTAACATTATCGTTTTGAACGATTTCCTCTTGGAAGATGTAAGCGCCCGTCTTAGGCGACTTTACCATCTTAATGCACTTAGAGTGGTTACGTCCTGCGTTACCCGTTTGGAGGGTTGCGACTGCTTTCTTTGCCATTGTCTCTTGTCCTTTCTAAATAAGATGGTTATTACTTAATCTCCTTGTGGATAGTGTAGCGCTTGAGGATCGGGTTGTATTTCTTCAACTCAAGACGATCAGGAGTGTTCTTGCGGTTCTTCGTCGTCACGTAGCGAGACGTTCCCGGCAGACCGCTGGCCTTCATTTCGGTGCATTCGAGGATAACCTGAACGCGCGCTTCTTTGTTTTTCTTTGCCATTGTAGTCTCCTCCTAATTATTTGTAAAGGTAACCCTTTTCGGCGGCCTGCTTGAGTGCTGCATCCAGGCCCATTTTGTTAATCGTTTTCAGACCAGCTGCACTCACGTTTAAGCTGATCCAGCAATCTTGTTCTACCCAGTAGAACTTTTTGTGGAAGAGGTTCACATCGAACGTCCTCTTCGTGTGACGCTTCGAGTGAGACACATTGCATCCACCCATGGCTTTCTTGCCGGTAATTTGACAAATCTTTGACATTTTAGTATATATTTTAATTTTTGTTTCATTCTGAGGCGAACGCGTAGTTCGCAATACTATGCATATGAGTGATTTGCATCCCTCATCTACGCATATAATGGCCTGATTTTCAGGTATTTACATACTATACCCTTACAAAAAGGGCATAATACTCCATCCCAAAAAGCTTGCAAAATTACTACTTTTTTCTGATATTACCAAATTTTTTTGCGTTTTTTTTAGAAAAATGCGATTTTTTTTGCGTTTTGTAAATTATCAATGTTTTAGAAATGATAAAAAAATCTCTGCCACTCTAGTGAGCAGCAGAGAAATATTTAAGAGGATAGAAATCGTAAAAATTTGCCTCCTCCTTGATGGTATTGGGCCTTTTCTCAAATTACATCATACCCGGATTCATGGGCATTTGCGGGGCAGGATTCTCCTCTTTCTTATCGGTGATTACGCATTCGGTAGTGAGGAACATGCCTGCGATAGAAGCGGCATTTTCAAGTGCAACACGTGCAACCTTAGCCGGATCAACTACACCCGCAGCTTTCAGATGCTCGTATTCGTCCTTGCGTGCATTGTAGCCAAAGTCGCCTTCGCCTGCGCGTACCTTATCTACTACTACCGCACCTTCCTTGCCAGCATTGTACACAATCTGACGGAGCGGCTCTTCGATCGCGCGACGGATAATCTCGATACCGGTCTTCTCGTCTTCGTTTTCTGCAACTACGAGATCCAGAACTTTCTGTGCGCGGATATACGCTACGCCACCACCGGCTACGATACCTTCTTCGATAGCTGCACGGGTAGCAGAAAGGGCATCGTCAACGCGATCTTTCTTCTCTTTCATCTCTACCTCGCTGGCTGCACCAACATACAGTACGGCTACGCCACCGGCAATCTTTGCTAAACGTTCTTGCAGTTTCTCTTTGTCATACTGGCTCTTGGTAGCGGCAATCTGTGCCTTAATTTGGTTTGCGCGAGCAGAGATAGCCTCCTTGTTGCCAGCACCGTTTACAATCGTGGTGTTGTCTTTGTTAACCACTACCTTCTCCGCCGTGCCGAGCATATCGAGGGTTGCCTGCTCAAGTTTGATGCCGCGTTCTTCTGCAATCACCTGTCCGCCCGTGAGGATAGCAATATCTTCGAGCATCTCTTTGCGACGGTCGCCAAAGCCCGGAGCCTTCACGGCACAGATCTTGAGGTTAGCGCGCAGACGATTAACTACCAATGCAGTCAATGCGTCGGATTCTACGTCTTCAGCGATGATAAGCAACGGACGACCGCTCTGTACAGCCGGTTCGAGTACAGGCATGAGCTCTTTGAGGTTGGTGATCTTCTTATCGTGGATGAGGATATACGGGTTGTCCATCTCCACCTCCATCGTCTCGGTGTTGGTAGCAAAATAGGGGCTGATAAAGCCGCGGTCAAACTGCATACCTTCCACTACGCTGATGGTAGTATCCGTACCTTTAGCTTCTTCAATGGTAATCACACCATCTTTGGTAACCTTACGCATAGCATCGGCAATGAGTTTACCGATAGCGGCATCGTTGTTGGCAGAGATAGTAGCTACCTGCTCGATTTTCTCGTAGTTGTCGCCTACCACTTCAGCCTGGCTCTTGATATGATCAACCACAGCACTAACGGCCTTGTCCATACCGCGCTTGAGATCCATCGGATTAGCACCTGCTGTGACGTTCTTCAAACCAACCGAAACGATAGCCTGCGTGAGAAGGGTAGCTGTCGTAGTACCATCACCAGCTTGGTCGCCGGTCTTGGATGCTACTTCCTTCACGAGCTGAGCACCGAGATTCTCCTGAGCATCTTCGAGCTCAATCTCTTTAGCCACCGTTACACCATCTTTGGTGATGTGCGGAGCGCCATATTTCTTCTCGATAATAACGTTACGGCCCTTCGGACCGAGAGTTACTTTTACGGCATTTGCCAATTTATCAACGCCATTCTTGAGGCTTTCGCGTGCCTCAATATTGAAAGTAATATCTTTAGCCATAGTAGTAATAATGATTTATGCAGCAAGCTGCGGTCTTACAAAATAACGGCCAATACATCGGATTGGCGCATGATGAGGTATTTCTCGCCATCGAGTTCGAGTTCGGTACCGGCGTATTTGCCATACAGCACTTTGTCGCCTACCTTGAGAATCATGGCTTCGTCTTTGGTTCCTTCGCCGGCTGCGAGGATCTCACCGCGGAGAGGTTTCTCCTTTGCGGAATCGGGGATAATAATGCCGGCAACTGTTTTTTCTTCTGCGGCTTCGGGCTTGATAACAACCCTGTCAGCCAATGGTTTAATTTGTAACATATCTTTTTATATTTTTTATAATGCAAACGCAATGTACGGATGCCCATTTGCTTGAGCTTGTCCGTTTCTCCCTAAACAAAACTTATGCCATTTTATAAACGTATGAAAAAACATGACAAAAAGGCTGATGAGCGACATTTTGTCAGTCATCAGCCTTTGTATCAAGCGGTAGTCTCTGCTTGGGGACGCTTGTAGGTGAGTCGCTCAATGGCGGCAGGCAAGATCGTGTTTCCCGTGGCGTTGAGCAGGGTTGCCGGCATGTCGATGATGGTAGAAAGTACAATCAGCACGCCTACTACACTCGGGTCAGCGCCCAAAATAGAGCATATCAGCAGTTCGCCGCTGCCTGCACCTACCGGCACAGCACCAACCACTACCGACGATAGAATACTGATACCCATCAGCACTACAAAATTCTCTGCCGTGAAGAGGTCTTGACCCATCAGTAGCATCACGAAGGCCGTTTTCATTACACATCCGATAAACGACCCCATCTTAAAGAGTTGTGTGCCCAGCGGCACGATGGACTCAGCCATGGCAGGCTGCACGCCCAAATGTTGGCTGCTGCGGATATTCACCGGCATGGTTGCCGAACTGGATAGGGTAGAGATAGCCATCAGCGAGGGAGGCAGGATTGCTTTAATGTATTGCTTCATTCCTTTTCCGCCTACGGAGAAAAGGCTCATAAGGGGAAGGATAAGCAAATAGACAATCAACGAAAGCACCACATAGAGCAACATGAATCGACCATAACCAGCCAGCATGGCTCCGCTTCCATCGGCCATTACGCCTGCGAAATAGCACCCCAAACCGATGGGCGCAAAAAACATCAACCCATCCATCATCTGCATCACTACGGCTGCACCTTGCTCGAGGAATCGGCTCACACCCTTATTCGTCAGTTTGGAAGCGGCATAGCCCAGCAGTAGCGCAATCACCATCAGTGGGAGGATATGGCTGGTAGAGAATAACATCCCGAAATCAGGAACAGAAACGGCATCCACAAAAAGCTGACTGACAGACTGCTGCTCTTGCCTAACGCTGCTAACGCTGCCCAGCAGCTCTTCGCTTACAGGCGAGTAGATGCGCATGCCGGCAAAGGTAAGTAAGCCGCCCAATAGCAGCATAACCAACATGACACCAATCACAGAAAGCAGCGTCTTACCCAATAGCCGTTGCTCCGAGAGGTTGCATATCGAAGATGCCACGGAGAAAAGTACCATGGGCACAATCAGCACAAACAGAATGTTCATGAAGATATCGCCTATCGGCTTCAGATAAGCTGCTGATGCCGGTATGAGTCCACCAATCACACCGCCGAGCGACACACCCAACAGCAGAATAATGGTAGATTTGTAATTGTTCCAAAGTTGTTTCATATTCGTACTTGCGCGTGCGCGCAATAAATAAGGTTAAGCTTTTTCTTTCGCGCAGCAAAATTACGCAAAATAATTTACATGTGCAAATTTATTTGCATTTTTTAATAAAAAACAGCGTGTTGCGATAAACCGAACACATACTGAATGCAGCTACTATGCAGGATTTGTTAAAAATCGCCTCGAAAATTAACCGAATAAGTAAACATATTCAGTATAAGAAATAGATTATCCAGATAGAAATAGGGCGTGCCGAAATCGGCACACCCTATTAGGATTATTCTTCTACTTCGTGAACGAGGAGGTTCTTAAACTCCCACGTTGCGCAGGTAGCGCCTTCTACTGCATTGTAGCAGAAACCGATATAGATTGTTTGGTTGTTCCATTCGGAGAGGTCCATATCACCGGTGTTGTAGAATGTCCAGCTGTTGGTCTCGGGGAAACCGATGGAAGTCTCTTCGTTGAACACATTCCACGGCAGCACTTTCCAAGTTGCGGTCGTAACGTCGCCTGCATAATCGGTAGAAACGCGTACCGACATCTGCTCAGCGCGGGCTTCGAACGTGTCAGGGCCATAGTTGATGGCCTGATCGAATTGCAGCGCGGGTTTCTTGGAGTTCTTCAAACGAATAGCCGGAGTAACCACCCACGACTCAGCCACATGTGCACCGCTCTTATATGAAGTGCCCTTCATGCCGTAAGACGAAGAGTAGGTCCAAACGTAGGTGATGCCCTCCGAGAGGTTCACGTCTTGGATAACGAGCTTACCTTGACCTTCGTCAGCAATCGCCTGCTTGTAATAAACCGACATGTTGGCGAGCCATTCCTCCGTAAGCGCAAACTGGAGTGTCTCCGTTACGATACCCAGGTTTTCAACCCATGTAACGCCATTGAAGATAAACTCCTTAGCGGAATAACCCTTGCTGTTATACACGAGCACCACTTTGTCGTCTTTGTCGGCATAAGGGAAATTGATTTCGAGGAAACGAACAGCCTTCTCGATATCCTGATCCATCAAAACGGTAGCCGTAACCTTGTCGTTTTTGTATTCGCTCCACTTGCTCGAACGCACATAGATAGCGGTGCGGTTGTTGTCGGCTGCTGCCATACGCATAGCGGGAGCTGAGGCTGAAGGAACGACTGCATTCTCCGTGAAGTAGCAACCGGTCTTGAGCTCATACGTAGTGTTGTATTTGGTGATTGCACCTTTGGCAACCACGAAATTACCCACAGCATACGTGTTGCCTGAGCGGTCGGTAACGGAGGTCACATCGATGTTCGTAGCAGGATCCGGATCCGCCACATCGGTCGTGAAGCTGCTGAGCGTATCGCCATTGAGACCATAGCAGTTGTAGAGTTCAAACACTTTAGCCGTACCGCCCACCGTGTCGTTGAGCCAAACCGATACCGAGCCGTATTTGTTGAAGTTATTGGGCTTGAGGAACATCGAAACGATATAACCAGCTACCGTCACTTCATCGCCATCGGCAATGGTGCCTGCGTCGTAATCAGCAATTATCTGCAGGAGTGTGGGGTAGGAGGGCGCTTCGGGCTCATCGCCACCTCCGAATACAGGCTCATACTCTTGATAAGCATACGAAACCACGTACATCGAGTCGGTCTCGGCTGCTACGGCATTGAGCACATCAGAGAGTTTGCTGAGGGTTGCCGGCGTAAGGTACTCCACATAATCGGTTTCCGAACCCCATGCAAGCTGGTAATCAGCGGTAGTGAGCACATAGCTCTTCGCATTGTCGAAATCTGTCAAATAAGCCGGTTTGCCTTCCATCAAGTCGTAGGTTACATTGCATATCGAACCCATCGACAGCTGCGGGAACTTGGCATAAATGAACGCAGGCAGATAGAGGTCAGCCGTAGCGATATCGTTGAATGCCTTATCTTTAGCAATCTGCAGGAAGCTGGTGTAAGCCGAAGAATCTTCGGGGGTGCAAAGCGCAAGCGCAGCCGCTTGATTCTTGGAGTTGGAGGTCACGGACTTGTAATCATCAGCCGTGAGCGTATATTCGATGGTGCGCACGTCTGTAGGCTTATATTCGTTGCCAATCTGCTTCTCATCGAAGTAGTTTTCGCAGGATGCGAGAGTCAATGCAGCGAGCGAAACAGTAAAGATAGTTTTAAGACTTTTCATTGTCGTAATGTTTTGAGGGTGCATTGATTAGAAATTGATTTTGAGTCGGAGATTCCATTGACGTCCCTTGTTGTAGAAGAAGTAGATATTGTCAATGGTGTTTTCAGAAACGCCCGTAGAAGCGGTGTTAGCTGACCAAGCTTTCTCGATGTAATGCTGGTTGAGCACGTTGGTCACATTGCCGGAGAGCGTTGCTCTGCACTTGCCGAAATCGAAGGTGTAGCTTGCGCGAAGGTCCATCGAGCCACCAACGGGGCACTTATATGGTGCCACGATATTCATCGTCTTGCCGAGGCTGAGGTTAGAGCCGGAGAAGCTGTAGTAAGAATGGTTGCGCGCATAGAGCGTATATTCGCCACCAATACGGAATCCCTTAAACGGCTTGAAGGTAATGCCGAGGTTGGCCGTAGTCTGAGCCTGACCGCCCACCTTGATGCCCTTCATGTTGATGATTGCCCAAGCGTGGTCTTCCGCTCCTGGGGTGGTGATGGCGCCCGCAGAGGTGAGTGCTTGACCCTGCTCATCATACGCATAACCGATAACGGAATCCGAATCCCACTGCCAATCGCCCATAGAGAACATCGCATTGATCTCGAGCCACTTGGTCGGACGCGCTTTGAGTTCGGCCTCAACACCCATGTGGCGAGCATTTACGCCGGTCATGTTCATGTAGTAGTTGGTCTGATCCTGGTTAGAGAGCGTGCCCGACTTGGTCATCGTCTTGTCCATCCACTCGGTGAAATACGCATTCACGTTGAGCGCTACATATTCGTTGTGGAAACCATAACCGATTTCTACGGAAGCAATCTTCTCATTCTTGGCGTTGTAGTTGAGCGCGTGACTCACGTTCGACGACATGAAGAGGCTGTTGAATTTCGGCTGACGAGCGATGAAACCGGCGTTGACGAAGAGGTTGTTGTAACGGTTGAAATTGTAGTTTACACCACCCTTAACCGTGCCGCCGAGCTTGTTTGCCGTCTCAGAGCGCTGGTTGTTTTCGTCATAATAGAAACGATCCACGCGCCAGTTGTGGTTGCAAGAAGCCGAAGCGTTGATGAAGGCAGAGAGCTTATCCATGCTGTATTCGAGCGAAGCGAAGATACCCTCTTGCATCACGTGACCGGTGTAATCACGATAAGCGATATCGCCAATGCCGAGTTTCTCATACACCCAAGCATCATCGCCGCGATGATAGTTGTTTTCTTCCTTAACGGAGTTCAAACGGGTAGCATCGATGAAGTATTCGCCACCCATCAAATCGCTGATGACAGCGGTGTGGATACCCTGATAGTAGCGGAGGTCGATACCTGCTGTGAGTTCCAATCCGTTTACCCATTTCTTATCATAGGTAGAAACGAGTCCCACCCAGTTGTGGTAGTTACGATTCTCGCAAAGCACGAGCTCTGAGCCATACTCACTTGCGCGGTTGATGTTTTCTACGGCCTCGTAATCAAACATACCATTCTCTTTGCGGAAGGTGGTGGTGAGCTTACCGTTATTAGCGCCCTTGGTGAGGTCAGAGTAAGAATACGACGACCAGGGGTTGGGCTCTGCCGTTCCGCCATAACCACGGCCGATAGAAACGTAAGCCGTAGTGGAGAGCGAGCTGAGCTCATCGATTTGCCAAATATGGTTGAGGCTGATCTGCGGCTTGTGGTATTTGTTGAAGTTCGCACCCGTCTGTTCGCCACGGCTGTTCACGCCATAGGAGGGGTTAAAACGACGATAATCCATGCCGCCGGTCATGTATTTCTTCACGTTGTTCCACTCAGCGAGGGTGAGCGCGCCAGACGAACCAGAAGGACGGGTCCAGTGCTGTTGCGGAGCACCGAAGCCAGTGAGCGAGAGCTGATGATTGGCGTTGATTCGCTTAGCGATATTGGCGAAATAGCTGTAACCGCTGAAGCCAGTACCCTGAATGTAACCATCGCCCCACGTCTTGCTGGCCATCAACGTTACAGCCCAGCCATTCTCCATGAGACCGGTGCTCACGCTCATCGCGATCTTGTTGTAACCATCATTGCCCATCGCATAGCTGATGTTGCCGCCACGCTTGGCATCGATGCCGCGGGTAACGATATTGATCGTACCGCCTACAGAGGGAGCCGAAAGCTTGGAAGCACCCATACCGCGCTGGGTCTGCATCACAGAAGTAACGTCAGAGAGGCCCTGCCAGTTCGACCAATATACGGTACCGCCTTCCATATCGTTCATCGGTACACCATTGATCATGGTTGCAACGTTGGTGTTGTCAAAACCGCGCATCCAAATCTCGGAGTCGCCCCAGCCGCCACCTTGACCATTGGCGTGTACACCCGGGGTGTTCTTGAGCACTTCGGGGAACTCAGCCGCACCGAGGCGTTCTTCAATCTCGAGGGCTGACACCTGGCTGACAGCCACCGGTGTCTTCTGCTGTTGCGCAATCTGACCCATGATCGTCACGTCTTGAAGCGCGATAGCCTCACCTTCAAGGGTGATTACACCGAGATTGCCGCCTTTGCGAACGGTTATCTCGCGGAGTTTATAACCAACATACGAAAGCTGCAGCGTAGCGCCCAGCTCTACGTTGAGGGTAAAGTTGCCATCTACGTCGGTCACCACGCCATTGGTAGTGCCAACCTCCAATACGCTCACGCCAATCAGCGGGTCAGCGTTTTGCGCATCCTGCACATTACCCGTAATCTTCACGCTCGCTGCCATCATGCTTGCGCATGCACACATGAGCATAAATAAAGAAAGGAGTTTCTTCATACGAATACAGTAAAATTGTGTTATTAATAATGAAATTCGATTAAGTGCAATATTTTGCTGCAAAGATACTACTTTTTTTTGATATGACCAAATATTGCGCCTAAAAAAGCTAAAAAAAGCCGCTCCTCTGCAGGAACGGCTTATTTTCTCACGAAGCGACAGCTTATTTTACCTTCTCAACGATAGCCTTGAAAGCTTCCGGCTGATTCATAGCGAGGTCAGCGAGAACTTTGCGGTTGATAACGATACCTGCTTTGTGGAGCGCACCCATAAGTTGGCTGTAGCTCATGCCTTCGAGGCGAGCAGCAGCGTTGATACGCTGAATCCAAAGAGCACGGAAATTGCGCTTCTTGTTTTTACGATCGCGATAAGCATAGGTGAGACCCTTCTCCCAAGTGTTCTTGGCTACGGTCCATACATTAGCACGACCACCGAAATTGCCTCTGGTGAGGCTCATGATCTTTTTACGACGGTTGCGGGAAGCAACGTGATTGACTGATCTTGGCATAAAAAATGTTGTTTTTGACTGTTAGCGACGTCCCTTTCGGAAACGTTCTTGTGTGCTAAACATTCGTTAATAAATAAAGTTAGATTGGTCGCTCTACTTAACGGAGAAGGAGCATTTCCTTTACGGATTTCAAGTTAGCTTCGTTAACCAAACCCATGTGCGTCAGGTTACGCTTCTGCTTCTTGGTTTTCTTGGTCAGGATGTGACTCTTGTACGCATGTTTGCGACGAATCTTACCAGATCCGGTAAGCGTAAAACGCTTCTTGGCACCGGAGTTAGTCTTTACTTTTGGCATTTTAGTTAAATTTTAATTGTTATTGATAATGTCCCCCTCAGGCAGCCTTAGCCCAGGGAGATGCGTTGTTGCGAAGGGCGAAAGAAGAATGATCAGCCGCAAAATGCTTCGCCGAATGCGAATCACATTCGAGCAAACTGCATTTCTATGTGCATAAAATCACTTCTTAGGCGAGAGGTTTACGATCATTCGTTTGCCCTCAAGCGTGGGTACGCGGTCGGGCTTGCCGTATTCCTCTAAATCTTGACAGAAGCGCGCGAGCAGTAGTTCGCCCTGCTCCTTGAAGAGGATAGAGCGGCCTTTGAAGAACACGTAGGCCTTCACTTTAGAGCCTTCTTTCAAGAATTCGATGGCATGCTTGAGTTTGAAACTGTAGTCGTGCTCATCGGTTTGAGGTCCGAAGCGGATCTCTTTGATAACAACCTTGGCGGAGTTGGCTTTCTGCTCCTTCTGACGCTTTTTCTGCTGATACAGATACTTCTGATAGTCGAGGATGCGACATACAGGAGGGTTGGCAGATGCGCTGATTTCTACGAGATCGAGTTCTTGTTCGTCGGCAATGCGCATGGCTTCCTGATACGAGTAGATTCCCTGCTCTACATTTTCGCCTACAAGTCGAACTTCTTTTACGCCGCGAATCTTATCGTTGATTCGGTTCGGCATCTCTTTTTCGCGGGGGCGACGACTGTCGCGCGGACCGCTGGTTTGCGGATTTGCTATAGCTTGTTTCCTCCTATATTGGGTTGATATTGTGTTTTTTGGAGACATCACGGAGCCCCCACCGGAAATTTAGAAACGGACACAATTCGCCCTTTTCACATTTCAGCCGACAAAATTACTGCTTTTTTCTGAATTGACCAAATTTTTTAGCAAAAAAGCATAAAAAAACCTGCATTTTTTCAAATTTCTTGCTCATTTGAATAGAAAAGTGTACCTTTGCAAAGATTTTGGGGCAATATGCGTGTCTTTCGCTGAATTCCTCTCTATCCGTTTCATACCTCGTTGTATATTCGTTCAAATTAATAAATAAATTTTACGTATGAAAATTCAGAAATTTTTCTCAGCTTTGATGCTGATTGGCGCTGTAGCTTTTGCTTCTTGCGAACCCATCCCTGACGATCCGGACGGCCCGGGTCCTGGCGGTAAAGACACCACTTCTGTAGTAACGGGCGACACCCTCACGGTTGCCCAGGCAATTGCCAAACAAGACAACTCGACCGCTTTTGTAAAAGGTTATATCGTTGGTTGGTATAGCAATCATAACAACGACAAGAAAGTTATTTTCTCTGCCGATGCAACAGCCGACACTACCGTTATCGCTACGAATATCGTGATTGCTGATGCTGTGGCTGAGACGGATCAGGCTAAATGTGTATGCGTTCAGCTTCCCGCAGGTGCACTCCGTAGTGCGCTCAACCTCCTGGATCATCCGGAGAACTTCCACGCTGCTACTGTTTTGAAGGGCGAACTCACCACCTACAACACGATGGCTGGATTGAAGAATATCAGCGAGGCTTCGCTCAATGGCAACCCCATTTCTACTGAAATCGATGTGAATAGCGCTATTGTGGCTACCTGTGCTGAGGCTGCTGATGCTGCTTCCAAACTCGCTCCAGGCGCTTCTTCTACCGAATATTATAAGGTGAGTGGCACGGTTGGTTCGGTAGCTACCTCGGCTGCTAACCTCGTTAGCTACGGCAATATCAACTTCACCCTCCAAGACGAGACGGGCGCTATCGGTTGCTATTACATCAACTACCTCAACAACGAGAAGTTCACCTCGGAAGACCAGATTCTCAACCCCGGCGACAAAGTAACGGTTGTAAGCCAACTTAAGAATTATGAGAAAAACGGCACTACGACTCCCGAGCTTGCCAACGGTTTCCTCCTCTCTATTGAGAAGGGAGAGGTTGTTATCGAAGTGACGACCCTCAGCTTTGCTGACGTATATGATTTAGGTTCGAAACTCGCTGCTGGCGTAACCACGATGGAGCAATACCGCACTACCGGTATTATCAGCCAAGTGAATACGGCAGCCGATAAACTCGTAGGTTACGGCAACTGCAACTTCATTATTACCGACCCGACAGGCGCATGCACCAGCACCATCACGTGCTATTACACCAATTGGCTCGACAATAAGCCGTTCACCTCGGTGGAGGATATCCCTGTAGCAGGCGATACCGTTACGGTGGTTGGCCCGCTCATGAACTACAACGGCACCACCGTGGAGTTCTACAAAGGTTATATCGAAACAATCAAACGTGGCGCCAACACCGGAGAGAATCCTGGTGAAAACCCCGGCTCGGACGTGAACCTTCCGGAAGGAACGCGTGACACCATCAATTTCGCAGGCAACTGCTTCAATCTCGACGATGAAGTGACCATTATGCAAACCGCCACGTACACCCTCGGCGATTACACCTTCCTCTTTGATGGCAGAGCCAACACCTCGTCTGGCACGAAGATTATGACCGATATGTTCCGTATGTACAAGGGCACATCGCTCACCATCACTTCTACCCACAACATCAAGGCTATCTACTTCGATACGACCGCATCGGCTGCCCAGAAATATGGTGCCGACCTCCTCACTTGCAACGTTGGTTCAATCGCTGTGGATGCCAAATATGATGGCCTTTGGTCGGCTCCTGCTGATGCCAACACCACTTCCGTTGTCTTCGGAAATACCGGTCAAGTTCGTATCAATCAGTTGATTATCATCTATTAATCCCCCTGAGGAATAAATTCCCTTTGGAAACGTTTTCTTCCCTTTGCAGGAATTCTTCAGGAACGTTTTCTTCCTTTTGCAGGAATTCTTCAGGAATGTTTTCTTCCTTTTGCAGGAAGTCTTCAGGAACGTTTTCTTAAATATATGCGCAGGCGCTCACAAGCGCTTGCGCTTTTTATATTGTTTGCGTTACGTGTTTATTTAGTCGATACTGAAATTTAGTATAAATAATTGGTTATCAATAAAATAATTGCGATTTTTCTTGCATATGTCCACAATTTTATGTAACTTTGCACTCGAAAATCTTGCAGACAATCCAATTTCGTATGATAGGAAAATCGCC
>JALFZG010000046.1 GCA_022784645.1 Bacteroidales bacterium | reverse complement strand
TAACCCCCTGCGGGGTAAAATCCTAACCCTCTCGTCCCCGAGCCCCGCAGTTGTTTCATAGGTGGACATGAGAGGGATTGATTATGGGTAAAGTTTATGGTAACTGGGTCACTGGCCTTCACAGCGGTCGCGCTTGCAAGCATGACGACATCTACACCAAGGTCAACTCCATCTGTGCTTCAAAATTCCGCTAACGCGATGAGGAGCGATGAGGACTCATTGAGGAGGCATTGAGGAGGTAAGTAGCATTTTAGCAGGGCTCTATCACTACCGCTGTACCGCTGATTGCCACCATCAGCATAGAGCCATTCTGCCCCATTGTTTCGTAACCATACGACACGCCAACGATGGCATTGGCGCCCAATGCTTTCGCATTCTTTTCCATTTCAGCCAGGGCCGTCTGACGTCCTTCAAGCATGGATTTTTCATAGCTGTTGCTGCGGCCGCCAAACACATCATGAATGGAAGCAAAGAAATCCTTCATGAAATTCATGCCGAAGATTACCTCTCCTGACACGATACCTTTGTACTCTTTGATACAATGACCTTCTATGGTCGGGGTTGTAGTAATAATCATAAATATTTCAATTTTTCGATTATAAACGTTTCGAATTATTAGAAAATTTGATAACTTTCACTAACCTTTTATAACGAAAAGTGAAGGAATGAGTCGTCAGAAAACGAAGATTAATGGAGGATTTCGAATGGGCTGATGGATTGTTGGGCGATGGAGAACGCATATTCCTTGCGGGGGAAGATTCGGGTGAAGATGGCTTCCGACCCCGACAGCACATGCTTCAAGTCTCCCTCAATGCCCGTTCCACGCAACTTAAGAACCGCCTCCTTGCGCGTCCAGATGGCGGAGAAGAGCGCTTCGCGCGTTCCAGGAGTTCGGTGGATATTCCAACCATCTGCGGTAGCGATAGCAGCTTGTTCGGTGGCGTTCATGGTGCGGGCTATGAGGGCTGCAGAGGGGGAACGAAACGCCTCGATATCTACGCCTATGGGGGCATCGGAGATAGCTACCAAGATGGCGTTCTTCGTATGTGAGATACTGAAGTGGATATCCGGACGAGCGAGCAGAAATGGTTTGCCTTGCGCAGTATAACCAAACTCCGGCTTGGACGTATCCAACTCCGGATAGACAGCCGAAAGAAGTTCGAGCAACATCAGATACGATTTCAGGCAGCAGAAACGGCCGAAAGTATGGCTATAGCGTAAGGCTTGTTGCCTCCGCTGTTCTGACACGAGCGGAAGCATTTCACGGACAGCCTCATCCGTGCAAAGATGCATATGGTCAAATATTTCGTATAGCATGATTATCCATTATTTAAGAATCCCTTATTTCCCCATTTTTCAGCCCATCGCTTATAAAGCGGCAAGAGCAACAGCGGCACTACTACACCAATGAAAGAGCCCACGCACACGTCAAGAAGGAAATGTTGGCTGAGGTAGATTCGGCTATACCCGCCAAGGGCTGCAAGGATAAGCAAAGCAAAGCCTACAAGTTTGCGGAGGGCAACGGATTGGTTTTTGCAGAGCGTAGGAAGCAGGAGCACGAGGATTGTAAAAAACACGAAGAACGTTTGCGTGTGGCCAGAGGGAAATGAATGCCAATTATGCATTCGCACGCCCTCTACGATGATTTGCAGAAAAGCCGGATCATCACCGAAAAAAGCCGAAGGTCGGGGCATATTGAATAAGTGCTTAATCACCTGCACCAGAATAGCTGCTGTTGCTTCGGAAATTGCATAATAAGCGAGCATACTATATCGCCGGCAAAAGAGAAGAAGCGCAATTACATATAGTGGCCATTGAGCGAAATACGTGACCACCTTCATCAAGATGTCAAGGGAAGGGGTGTGACAGCTATTGAGCCAAAGATGCAACTCGCCCTTGGGCACCTGCAACAAGGCCACCAACATGGCAGAAAAAAGCAGAATATACCCCACAAAATATGTTCTTGATTGCTTCATGCACATAATTCCTCAAATTAATTCAGCATGCAAAGATACGAAAAAATTCATAATTATCAAAAAATTTTTGGTCATTTGAGAAAAAAATCGTAATTTTGTGCCCAATATCGGTGATTTTATCATTCTTAACATGCTTAAGGTGGGTTCTAAAAATTCCCACTTAAGAAAAAATAAGCAGCTAACCACGTTAAAAACACTCTAAATATGTTTACCGAAAAAGACCTCCAACAGCTCGCTCAACGCGGTATCACGCCCGAGCAAGCAGAAGCTCAGCTTCACTCTTTTGAAACCGGTTTTCCGGCCCTGGACATTACCGCTGCTGCCTCTGTAGGCAATGGCATTCTGAAAATCGACGACCCTGCAGCTTATCTGGCTGCATGGGAGCAGTATCTGCATGAGAACCACACGATTCTTAAGTTTGTACCCGCATCCGGTGCTGCCAGCCGAATGTTTAAGAACCTCTTCGAGTATCTGGAGAATGGCGAAGAAACGCCTTTTATTCAGAAGTTCCTCAGCGGTTTGAAGCACTTTGCTTTTTACGACGAACTGAAGCAACTCAGCCCGTCAGAAGCAGGTCAAGACATCGTAAGAACGTTGCTCGAGACCATGCATTACGGCAACCTCCCCAAAGGCCTCTTGAAGTTCCACTCATATGAAGATGGCGCTCGTACACCGGCTCTTGAACACATGGTTGAGGGCGCACTCTATGCCAAGAATGAGAAGCAGGAAGTGAACCTCCATTTCACCGTAAGTGCGGAGCATCGTGCTTTATTTGAAGAGCATATTGCAGCCAACAAGCAGGCGTTTGAAGAGAAATACGGGGTGCATTACAACGTTAGTTTCTCAGAGCAAAAACCATCAACCGACACCATTGCAGCTGATATGGAGGGCAAACCTTTCCGCACAGCCGATGGTAAGTTGCTCTTCCGTCCGGGCGGCCATGGTGCACTCATTGCCAACCTCGGCGAACAGGATGCGGATGTGGTATTCATCAAGAACATCGACAACGTTGTGCCCGACCGTTTGAAAGAACCGACTATCCTCTACAAGAAGATTCTTGCCGGCATTTTGGTAACGCTTCAGCAGCAGATTTTCGCTTATCTGAAGGAGTTGGAGGGCGAAGTAACGGCAGAGCGCATCGAGGAGATGAAGGCGTTCTGCGAGGAGAAACTGTTCCTCACCCTGCCTATATATAATAAGGAGTCGCTCATTGCAGCCTTCAACCGCCCGATTCGCGTATGCGGTATGGTGAAGAACGAAGGTGAACCCGGTGGCGGTCCGTTCCTTGTACGCGATGCTCAGGGAGCCGTACAGGATCAGATCCTCGAGTCCGTACAGATAGCCGACCCCAACCTGATGAAGCAGGCTACTCACTTCAATCCGGTGGATCTCGTTTGCGCTATCAAAGACTACAAGGGCGAGCGTTTCTGCTTGCAGGATTATGTAGATCCGCTTACGGGCTTCATCTCGCAGAAATCCAAAGACGGACGCGAATTGCAGGCACTCGAATTGCCCGGCCTCTGGAATGGTGCGATGGCACGTTGGAACACCGTGTTTGCTGAAGTGCCCATTGAGACGTTCAACCCAGTTAAGACCGTAAACGACCTGCTGCGCGATCAGCATCAGTAATAAACAAGTGGGGGAGTAGCTGCCCCCACTTTTATAGCCATCCATCTGAACATGATTACAATTCAAAGAATTCATCACGCTCTCAGAGCCCTTTCATCGCATGGTTTCTGGGGCGTGATGATGGTTGCCATACTGGCCCATTTGTCGTTGGTTTCCTGTAAAGCCCAAGTGCCGCAATCCT
>JALFZG010000029.1 GCA_022784645.1 Bacteroidales bacterium | reverse complement strand
CCGTGCGTTTCCAGCTTTTCAGTACGGGCGGTTGCCGCTGCAACCATGCTTCCTTTTCGAAAGCGAGTGCAAAATTACTGCTTTTTTCTGAATTGACCAAATATTTTCGTAATTATTTTTAAGAAAAAATGCATTTTCTTTGTAATTCGCTGATTTTCAGTAGGTGCAATTTTACAACACTTTTCGACGTTGTCTTTTATGCTCTCGTTTTTGCGAAAATACCCTCATTTTGCTAATTCGGATTTAGCAGCAGGAAAGGGGTGTACGATTACACCCCCTACCCTAAGAGTTTTTCTATAATTAATTATATTTAAGGAAACGCGCGCACGCGAGAAGCCAACACCTACTCCAGAGGAAACTGTTCGCACGTAGTTTACACGTAAAAATACGCACGAATTACGTGTGCTGTACGTAGGCTGTATGTGTAATGAGAGTGCAATGTACGGGCGATGTACGTGCGATGCAGGTGCGATGGTAGTGCGATGAACGAGCGATGAACGTGTGATGCAGGTGCGATGATAGTGCGATGAACGAGCGATGAACGAGCGATGAACGGGGGCTACAGGGAAGAGAGGGGCGGCGCTGATGGGGCTGCTGGGGGCATTCGTCACACGAATGCCTTATACAAACGTAAGCATAGCTCCTCGCTGCTGCGATATCACTACAGCGGCACCCGCGAAAGTAGGGAGCGAGGTAGTCAAGGAGGCAAGAAAACGCGACAGCACTATAAGCGAGCAGTAAGAGATGCGGCAGATTCTGCTGCATGTAGCCAATCCGAAGTGCGAGTTCCGGCGTATTGTTTGTTGGCTGCTGATAGTATATGCAGAAATCTGAAAGATTTACTTCAAAACGCACAAATAGTGCAGTCACGTATTGGCATTTACGTCAAAACAGCGAGGCGCGCAGCGACGAAGCAGTGAGCGGAGCGAACGTTACAAACAGTGCAGTAACGCGTTTGCATTTATGTCAAAGCGTTACAAACGTTACAAACGTTACATATTTTTGAGTAAGGTGTCTATTTTTCGAGCAATGGGCGAAGCGAGCGTTACACATTTTTGAGTAAGGATAACGACACACACAGCGATAGTGACAAAAAAAACAGACTGCCGGAGGGATTCCGGCAGTCTGAATATTATTGGACTATTTGTCAGAGGTATCCGACTTAGTCAGTTCAATCAAACAGGATTAGAAACGACTGAGCATCTCCTGTGCTTCGCGAGCGGCTTGGATAGCAGCAAACTCTTCCTTGTTCTGCACTATGATCTTCTGGAAATCACGCAAGCCGGTACCAGCAGGGATAAGGTTACCGAAGATAACGTTCTCCTTCATACCCTCAAGATGGTCAACGCGTCCCATGATAGCCGCCTCGTTGAGCACCTTCGTGGTCTCCTGGAACGAAGCAGCCGAGATGAACGACTTCGTACCGAGAGCAGCACGTGTGATACCCTGGAGCTTCTGCTCATACGTAGCGCATACAGCATCGCGTGCAACAACCAACTTGCGGTCTTTTCTGCGCAACAACGAGTTCTCATCATGCAGACGACGTGCGCTGACAATCTGGCCTTTCTTAAGAACCTCCGAGTCACCGGCATCGGTAACCACCTTACGACCCCAGATACGATCGTTCTCCTCAAGCACATCGGCCTTATCCACCATCTGTGCCTCCAAGAAGCGCGTATCGCCAGCCTCAAGGATATTTACCTTACGCATCATCTGACGTACGATAATCTCAAAGTGCTTGTCGTTGATCTTTACACCCTGCAGACGATATACAGACTGAACCTCGTTTACGATATAATCCTGAACGGCAGTCGGGCCCTTGATAGCAAGTATCGACTCGGGCGTGATAGCGCCTTCAGAGAGAGCCGTACCAGCATGTACATAGTCGCCTTCCTGCACAAGGATCTGCTTGGTAAGCGGAATGAGGTACTTCTTCTCTTCGCCCATACGAGCCCTAAGGATAAGCTCACGGTTACCACGTTTGATATGGCCCATGATTACCTCACCATCAATCTCAGCTACGACAGCCTGGTTCGAGGGGTTACGAGCCTCCAGCAACTCGGTTACGCGCGGCAGACCGCCGGTAATATCCGATGCCGAGCCCATGGTACGCGGAATCTTCACGAGCAACATACCCGGCTTGACCTTCTCACCATCTGCCAGCTGCAAGTGAGCGCCTACAGGCAAGGTATATGTACGAATCGGTTCGTCAGCCCCCTTCTCGAAAATCATTGCCTCCGGAATACGCGTGCGCTGCTCCTTCGATTCGATGATGGTTGTATCCTTCAAGCCCGTAACGTCATCCGTCTCTGTCTTGCAGGTTACGCCTTCAATCACGTTGTTCAAAACGAGTTTACCCGTATGTTCGATTACGATAGTAGCGTTGAACGGATCCCACTCGCAAACCTTAGTTCCCTTCTCGCAAACCTGACCTTCCGTAACGAAGAGCTTGGAAGCGTATGGGATATTGAAGGTGGTGAGCACCACTCCGGTAGCTTCGTCAACAAGACGCAACTCCGTCTGACGGCTTACTACAATCGTTTCTTTACCATTATTGGTCTCAGCCTCAATCGTACGCAGATCCTCGAAGGTGATCTTACCCGCCTGACCGGTGGAATAAGAGTTCTCCGTAGCGGCATTACCAGCCACACCACCAGAGTGGAACGTACGGAGGGTAAGCTGCGTACCCGGCTCGCCAATTGCCTGAGCAGCAATCACACCGACAGCCTCGCCCTTCTGCACCATCTTACGAGTAGCCAAGTTACGGCCATAGCACTTAGCACATACACCATGTTTGGCTTCGCAAGTCAATACCGAACGAATCTCCACAGCCTCGATGCCTGCATCTACGATGCGCTGTGCCTCCGGCTCGCGGATCTCATCACCTGCTGAGACTATGAGATTATTCTCATGGTCATATACATCGTGCACACTTACGCGGCCAAGGATGCGGTCGAAGAGAGTCTCATCGATGGTATCACCGTGTTTGATCTCAGTAGCGCGCAATCCGCGGAGCGTACCGCAGTCCTCTTCGGTGATGATCACATCGTGGCTGACATCCACAAGACGACGAGTCAGATAACCGGCATCTGCCGTCTTAAGAGCCGTATCGGTAAGACCCTTACGAGCACCATGGGTACCGATGAAGTACTCGAGCACCGACATACCCTCCTTGAAGTTGGAGAGAATCGGGTTTTCAATATACGAACGTCCGTCGCCACCACCCGCTTTCTGAGGTTTAGCCATCAAACCGCGGATACCCGACAACTGCTTAATCTGTCCCTTAGAACCACGAGCACCGGAGTCCATCATCATATATACGGCATTGAAGCCTTGGTCTGCTTCCTCCATCTGCTTCATCAGCACACCGGTAAGGTCGTTATCCACCTTATCCCATATACCGATGACCTTATTGTATCGGTCGTTATCCGAGATCTCACCCATGTAGAACGAGTCCATCACCTCCTCAATAGCAGCGTTACCCTGAGCAATCATCTCCTTCTTCTCTTCCGGAATAATGATATCATTGAGGGCAAACGACAGACCGCCCTTGAAGGCCATGTAATAACCCATGTTCTTGATGTCATCAAGGAAGATAGCCGTACGAGCTACGCCACAAGCCTTGATAACCTTACCGATAACCTCCTTGAGAGCACCTTTCTTAAGGACCTTATTGACATACCCAACCTCATCAGGAATAAGCGCGTTTACCATCAAGCGGCCAGGCGTAGTCTCGAGCATCTCGCCACTCGGCATGCGCACCTTGATGCGAGCGTGAATATCCACTTTCTTCTCGTTGAGCGCGATAGTAGCCTCATCCGGCGAGTAGAACACGAGTCCTTCACCCTTGGCTCCCGGACGCTCCTTGGTGATATAATAGAGACCAAGCACCATATCCTGAGAAGGAACGGTGATAGGATCACCATTAGCGGGGTTAAGGATATTATGCGAACCGAGCATGAGCAGCTGTGCCTCGAGGATAGCCTCGTTAGATAGCGGCAAGTGCACAGCCATCTGGTCGCCATCGAAGTCAGCATTGAATGCCGTACATGCGAGCGGGTGGAGCTGGATAGCCTTGCCCTCAATCAGACGCGGCTGGAAAGCCTGCACACCCAAGCGGTGAAGCGTAGGAGCACGGTTGAGCAATACGGGGTGACCCTCAATAACGTGTTCCAAAATATCCATCACAACCGGGTCTTTACGGTCGATGATTTTCTTAGCCGATTTAACCGTCTTAACAATACCGCGCTCGATGAGCTTACGGATGATAAACGGCTTATACAATTCAGCAGCCATATCCTTAGGCAGACCGCACTCGTGCATCTTCAGCTCCGGACCAACCACGATAACCGAACGAGCGGAGTAGTCCACACGTTTACCGAGGAGGTTTTGACGGAAGCGGCCCTGCTTACCCTTGAGCGAGTCAGAGAGCGACTTGAGCGGACGGTTAGCCTCCGACTTTACAGCCGTGGTTTTCTTCGAGTTATCGAAGAGCGAGTCTACTGCTTCCTGAAGCATACGCTTCTCGTTGCGCAGAATCACATCCGGAGCCTTGATTTCCATCAATCTCTTCAGGCGGTTGTTACGGATAATCACACGGCGATAGAGGTCGTTGAGGTCAGAGGTAGCAAAGCGGCCACCATCCAGCGGTACGAGCGGACGAAGCTCCGGAGGCGTCACGGGGATCACCTTCAGAATCATCCATTCCGGACGGTTGCGATCCTTTGACATACGGAATGATTCCACTACGTTCAAACGCTTGAGCGCCTCGGTCTTACGCTGTACAGAGCTGTCAGTCTGCGCACGGTCGCGGAGATCATATGAGAGCTGGTCGAGGTCGATCTTCACGAGCATATCATAAATAGCCTCAGCACCCATCTTAGCGATGAACTTCTTCGGGTCGTCGTCCTCCAGAAGAGCATTGCCCTCGGAGAGCATACCCAAGATCTCCTGATATTGGTCCTCATCGAGGAGCATGCCGTTCTCGATCGGCTCATCGTCGAGTTCCTTACCCTCCAATTCACCGGCTTGGATGATGATATACTTCTCATAGTAGATCACCATTTCCAGTTTTTTGGTAGGGATACCCAAGAGGGCAGCCATCTTAGAAGGCAAGCTGCGCAGGTACCATATATGTGCGATAGGTACTACCAAACGGATATGGCCCATGCGCTCGCGGCGCACTTTCTTCTCCGTTACTTCTACACCGCATCGCTCGCACGTGATACCTTTATATTTAATACGCTTATACTTACCGCAGGAGCACTCATAGTCTTTCGAGGGACCGAAAATGCGCTCGCAGAACAAGCCATCGCGTTCGGGCTTGTAGGTGCGGTAGTTAATCGTTTCAGGCTTCAGAACCTCGCCACTCGACTGACGCAAGATTTCGTCAGGAGAAGCCAAACCGATGGTCACTTTCGTGAAGCCGTTCTTTTTATTATCTTGTTTAAATGCCATTTTTTTAAGATTAAAGATTCTACGAAACCTGATTATTCCATCTTAAAGGAGAGTGCGAGACCCTGGAGCTCGTGGAGGAGAACGTTGAACGACTCAGGCAAGCCTGGTGTTGGGAACGCTTCACCCTTAACGATGGCTTCATAGGTGCGTGCGCGACCGGTTACGTCATCAGACTTCACGGTAAGAATCTCCTGGAGAACGTGTGCAGCTCCGAATGCCTCGAGCGCCCAAACCTCCATCTCACCGAAACGCTGACCGCCGAACTGTGCCTTACCTCCAAGCGGCTGCTGCGTAATAAGGCTGTACGGGCCAATCGAACGAGCGTGCATCTTATCGTCAACCATGTGACCGAGCTTCATGAAGTAGGTCACACCTACGGTAGCCGGCTGGTCAAACATCTCGCCCGTGCCGCCATCATAGAGGTAGGTCTTACCCGAACGCGGAAGGCCGGCTTTGTCGGTCCACTCATCCAGAGCGTCCATCGTGCAGCCATCAAAGATTGGCGTTGCGAACTTCACGCCCAACTCGTGACCTGCCCAACCGAGCACTGCCTCGAAAATCTGGCCGATATTCATACGAGAAGGCACACCCAGCGGGTTCAATACGATATCTACAGGCGTACCATCTGCCAAGAACGGCATATCCTCTACGCGCACGATCTTCGATACGATACCCTTGTTGCCGTGGCGACCTGCCATCTTATCACCTACGCGGATCTTACGACGCTTAGCAATATATACTTTAGCCATCTCGATGATGCCATTCGGCAGTTCATCACCGATGGTGATATTGTATTTCTCGCGCTTCAAGCGGGCGTCATATTCTTTGAGCTTGATCAGGTAGTTCATGATGCAGCGTCGGATGAGGTCGTTCTTCTTCTCATCGGTCGTCCACTTATTCAGCAGCACCGTTGCATAATCAATCTGCATCAGGTTACCCTCGGTAAACGGCGTTCCTTTGGCTACCAATTCCGTACCCATGAAGTCCTTTACGCCAGCCGACATCTTCTCTGCGGTGAGTACGAGCAGTTTGCGTACGAGTTCTTGCTTGAGTGCTTCGCAAGCTTCGTTGTTCTTCTGATCAAGATCCGCAATCTGGACTTTCTCCTGCTGCTTCTCCTGGCGATCTTTGATACGACGCTTATACAGATTCTTAGCCACAACTACACCATCGAGCGAAGGGCTCGCTTTCAGCGAAGCATCCTTCACATCGCCTGCCTTTTCGCCGAAGATGGCCTTCAACAACTTCTCTTCAGGAGATGGATCCGATTCGCCCTTCGGTGTGATCTTACCTACGATGATATCGCCCGGCTCAATATGTGCACCAATGCGAATGATACCGTGCTCATCGAGGTTGCGCGTTGCTTCCTCTGATACATTCGGGATATCCGAGGTGAACTCCTCCATACCACGCTTCGTTTCGCGCACTTCGAGGATCTCCTCTACCACGTGAACCGAAGTGAACATATCTTCGCGAACAATACGCTCTGACAATACGATAGCATCCTCATAGTTATATCCTTTCCAAGGAATATACGCAACCTTGAGGTTCTTACCGAGCGCCAATTCGCCAGCTTGAGTTGCATACCCTTCCGTAAGAATTTGGCCCGCCTCTACGCGGTCACCCTTGCGTACGATAGGATGCAAGTCGATGGTCGTATTCTGGTTCGTTTTCTGGAACTTAGGCATGCGGTACTCTTTCTCTGCAGGGTCGAAGCTGATGAAATCCTCCGCATCGGTGCGGTCGTAACGAATGCATATCTTATCAGCATCCACATACGTTACCTCACCCTCGCCTTCTGCTGTGATCTGCGTACGGCTATCTTCTATCAATTGGCTCTCAATACCGGTACCTACGATTGGTGCTTCCGGACGAAGCAGAGGAACAGCCTGGCGCATCATGTTCGAGCCCATGAGCGCGCGGTGAGCATCATCGTGCTCAAGGAACGGAATAAGGGCTGCTGCGATAGAGGCAATCTGAGACGGAGCTACGTCCATCAAGCCTACTTCGTCAGGCGTTACCACCGGATAATCCTCTTTATATCTGGATTTTACGCGCGTACGGATGAACTTACCTTCATCATCGAGAGGAGCGTTACCTTGAGCTACCGTGTAGTTCTCCTCGTCCTCTGCCGTGAGGTAGATAATACCCTTGTCGGTAAGATCCACTTTACCATTGGATGCCTTACGATACGGCGTTTCGATAAAGCCAAGGCTATTAATCTTTGCATAAATACAGAGCGACGAAATCAAACCGATATTCGGGCCCTCCGGCGTCTCAATCGGGCAGAGACGGCCATAATGGGTATAGTGTACGTCTCGCACCTCAAAACCTGCACGGTCGCGGCTCAAACCACCAGGGCCAAGAGCCGACATACGGCGCTTATGAGTAATTTCAGCAAGCGGATTCTGCTGATCCATGAACTGCGAAAGAGCGTTCGTTCCGAAGTAGCTGTTGATTACAGATGAGATGGCCTTAGCGTTGATCAAGTCAGTAGGCGTAAACACCTCATTATCACGAACATTCATGCGCTCGCGAATGGTGCGGCTCATACGTGCAAGACCGATACCGAACTGGTTGTAGAGCTGCTCACCGGCAGTACGAACACGGCGGTTGGAGAGGTGGTCGATATCGTCAACTTCTGCATTGGAGTTGGTGAGTTTTACCAAATACTTGATAATCTCAATCATATCCTCCTTCGTAAGCGTCTTCACATCCATATCGGTGGTAAGACCAAGCTTACGATTAATACGATAGCGGCCTACTTCACCCAGATCATAGCGCTTCTCAGAGAAGAAGAGGTTGAAGATTACCTCACGAGCCGTAGCATCATCTGCCGGCTCTGCGTTGCGAAGCTGGCGATAGATGAAGAGCACTGCTTCCTTCTCCGAACGAGTCGGGTCTTTCTGGAGAGTATTGAAGATAATCGAGTAGTCGTTCTCCTCGGTTGAGTCTTTATGCAAAAGGATTGACTTCACATCCGCTTCAAGGATACGCTCGCAATTCTCCTTATCGAGCTTCGTTTCACGCTCGATAATAGTCTCATTACGCTCAATCGTTACAACCTCACCCGTATCTTCATCTACGAAATCCTCCGTCCACGCTTTCATCACATTACCTGCAAGCGTGCGGCCAATACATTTCTGAAGATTCGTTTTGTTTACTTTGATTTCTTCTGCCAAATCAAAGCAATCAAGGATATCTTTATCGCTCTCGAATCCTATGGCGCGAAGAAGTGTGGTTACAGGTAATTTCTTCTTACGGTCAATGTAAGCATACATTACCTTATTGATATCCGTAGCGAACTCAATCCAAGAGCCGCGGAACGGAATGATACGTGCTGAATACAATTTGGTACCGTTAGAGTGGATCGACGAACCGAAGAACACACCCGGTGAACGATGCAACTGCGAAACGATTACGCGCTCTGCACCATTAATCACAAACGTACCTTGGGGGGTCATATATGGAATCGTTCCAAGATATACATCCTGGATTACCGTATCAAAATCTTCATGATCGGGATCGCTGCAAGAAAGCTTAAGTTTAGCTTTCAAGGGCACACTATAAGTCAGACCGCGAAGCAGACACTCTTGAATAGTATAGCGAGGGCGGTCAATGTAATAGTCGAGAAACTCGAGGGAAAAATTATTGCGGGCATCCGAAATAGGGAAGTTCTCAGAGAAAACTTTATACAATCCCTCGTTTTTACGTTGCTCAGGGGAGGAATCCATCTGGAAGAATTCATGGAAACTCTTCAGCTGAATGTCCAAAAAGTCAGGGAAAGGCATCTGCTTCTTTACGGAAGCAAAATTGACTCTCGTTTGTTGATTCTTAACTGACATCTTGTTGCTAATAGCGTTTTTAACAATAGTTGTATCGGAAGTGGTTAATTTTACGTAATTTTAACATAATTTAACCATTGTGTCTTATTAAGACAAAAAGGTTTAGACCCCATTTGGGATCTAAACCTATCGATTTTGAAGGGAAAAGATTAAGCGATCTCAACCTCAGCACCGCCCTCTTCGAGAACTTTCTTGAGTGCCTCAGCAGTAGCCTTATCAACACCTTCTTTGATTTTAGAAGGAGCACCATCAACAAGGTCCTTAGCTTCCTTCAAGCCGAGACCGGTCTGCTCCTTAACGAGCTTAACGATAGCGAGCTTAGCAGCACCAGCGCTCTTGAGGATAACGTCGAAAGAGGTCTTCTCTTCAACTGCCTCAGCAGCAGCGGCTGCAGGACCAGCTGCAACTGCTACAGCAGCAGCTGCGGGTTCGATACCATATTCATCCTTAAGGATCTGTGCGAGTTCGTTAACTTCCTTAACGGTGAGATTAACAAGTTGTTCAGCAAAAGCTTTCAAATCTGCCATTGTCGTATAATTTTAATGTGTTTGTTTTATTAAGTTAATTAAAGGTGGAATGAGGATTAAGCCTCGCGTTCTCCAAGCGTTTTCAAAACGCCGTGGATAGTATTTCCTCCAGACTGGAGTGCGCTCACAACGTTCTTTGCAGGGCTCTGGAGCAATGCAACCAAATCTGCAATGAGTTCGTTCTTGCTCTTGATTGAGCAGAGGAAGTCGAGCTGCTGTGCACCTACATAGGTAACACCCTCAACACAAGCTGCCTTCAGAGCGGGTTTAACATCAGGATTCTTCTTATTCTTGTCGCGAATCGACTTGATGAGCTTTGCCGGTACATTGCCCGTGTTGCAAAGCATCAAAGCGGTGTTACCCTTGAGAGCATCAAAGAAATTCTCCTCGAGTTCTTTCTCTTCGAGAGCTTTCTTCAAAAGCGTGTTCTTTACAACAAGAAGTTTGATTTCCTGCTTGAAGCATTGACGACGCAAGTCGCTCGTCTCCTGAGCGTTCAAACCCTCGATGTTTACCACATAGAAGTGAGCGTACTCAGAAAGGTGCTCCTTGAGTTGTCCGATAATCGCGGTTTTATCTTCCTTTTTCATTTCGAAATTTCTTTAAATGATTTTACAATTTGGGATAAAAAGATGATCAGAGCCGATTATTCAGCCGATTTCGGATCAACCTTAATACCCTGACTCATTGTGCTGGAAAGATAAATGCTCTTTACATAAGTACCCTTTGACACAGCCGGCTTGAGCTTGATGAGCGTATGGATGAACTCCAGCGCGTTCTCAGTAATCTGCTCAGCAGTAAAAGATACCTTACCAATAGAAGTGTGTACGATACCGAATTTGTCAACCTTGAAATCAATCTTACCCTGCTTTACCTCACGAACAGCCTTAGCAACATCCATGGTTACCGTACCGCTCTTGGGGTTAGGCATAAGACCACGAGGACCAAGAACACGGCCGAGAGCACCGATCTTACCCATAATAGCGGGCATGGTGATGATAACATCAACATCGGTCCAACCGCCTTTAATCTTTTCGATATACTCATCCAGACCCACATAGTCAGCACCTGCTTCTTTAGCAGCTGCTTCCTGGTCAGGAGTACACAGTGCAAGAACCCTTACTACCTTACCGGTACCGTTAGGAAGTGACACTACGCCGCGAACCATCTGGTTTGCCTTACGAGGATCAACACCCAAACGAACGTCGATATCTACCGACGCATCAAACTTAGTGGTAGTAATTTCTTTTACGAGGGCAGCTGCTTCAGCTACCGTATAGGCTTTACCTTCTTCAATCTTAGCGGCAGCCAACTTTTGATTTTTTGTCAGTTTACTCATACTCTAATTGAAGTTAATTATTTAACGGTAATACCCATCGAGCGTGCAGTACCAGCTACCATTTTTATGGCGCTCTCTACTTCGAAGCAGTTGAGGTCAGGCATTTTATCCTCTGCGATAGCACGTACTTGATCCATAGTAACTTCAGCAACTTTCTTGCGGTTAGGTTCGGCAGAGCCGGACTTAGCCTTAGCTGCCTCAAGCAGCTGAATAGCTACAGGAGGAGTTTTTACAACAAAGTCGAAAGTTTTGTCAGTGTAATACGTAATAACAACAGGAAGAACCTTACCTGCCTTTTCTTGGGTTCTGGCATTGAATTGTTTGCAAAACTCCATAATGTTAATACCCTTAGAACCAAGAGCAGGTCCTACTGGAGGTGATGGATTTGCGGCACCACCTTTGATCTGTAACTTAATAAAGCCAGCAATCTCTTTAGCCATAATAGTTAAATTTTACTTGTTTTTAATAGTTAATAAAAAACTACCGAGTAGTACAACGACCCGTAACAATGTCTCCTACTCCTTCTCTACCTGACCGAACGACAGCTCCAAAGGAGTCTGACGATCGAAGATGGTAACAATAACCTTAAGCTTCTTCTTATCTGAAGCAACTTCCTCGATAACACCATTGAATCCTGCGAAAGGACCATCGGTGACTTTCACCTTCTCACCTACCAAGTAGTTCTCCTCAATCATAGATTCTTCTGCAACAGGCTCATCCATACCGAAGAGCTTATTGATTTCATCTTGACGAACAGGAGAGGGTTTTTGATCACGAGTGTTACTCAAAAATCCAAGAACGTTTGGCACGTTGCGAAGACGAGGATAACATTCATCCGTCAGGTTGCACTCAACGAGTACATAACCTGGCAACAGAACACGATCCTTGGTAACTTTCTTTCCATTACGGAGAGAAACAACCTTTTCCGTAGGAATCAGTACCTGAGAAACGTACTGATCTAAATCAGCAGTTTTACAGGCCGTCTCGATATACTCTTTGACTTTCTGCTCCTTTCCGCTGATGGACTTCAGTACATACCACTTGTAGTCTTTCTCTGTCATGATTCCTGCGATTAGAACAATCCGTAGATAAGTGTCATAAGCCACTCAAAGCATAAATCCATAACCCATACAACCAGTGCAAGTACAAGGGAAGCAATCAATACGAGCACCGAACTGTTAGCCAACTCTTTAGTGGTCGGCCAGCTGGTCTTATGAACAAGCTCATTATAAGAAGCTTTGAGGTTTTCAACTATCTTCATAATCTTGTAGATATCTGTTATTCGCCAAAAATTACCCCAACCAACAAGGCGTAATTATCCACCCTAATGATTGAAGCAATTCAGATGCGAACGGTAAATTAATACTAAATTCTTGCACGGAAAGAGAGGCTCGAACTCCCGACACCTGGTTTTGGAGACCAGTGCTCTACCAACTGAGCTATTTCCGTATGACTGGGCAGGCAAAACCTGCCCAGATTTGAGTATTCTTTTCGAGTATTAGTCGATAAGCTTGGTGATCTGACCAGAACCTACGGTACGGCCACCTTCGCGGATAGCGAAACGAAGACCCTCGTTGCAAGCTACCGGATAGATGAGCTTAACAGTGATTTCGAGGTTATCGCCCGGCATTACCATCTCAGTGCCTTCCGGAAGAGTGATCTCACCAGTAACGTCCATCGTACGGATGTAGAACTGAGGACGATAGTGGTTGTGGAACGGAGTGTGACGGCCACCTTCTTCTTTCTTCAAGATATAAACAGAAGCCTTGAACTCGCTGTAAGGCTTAATAACACCCGGGTGGGTGATAACCATACCACGACGAACTTCGTCCTTATCAATACCACGGAGGAGAAGACCTACGTTATCGCCAGCCTCACCCTGATCGAGGAGCTTACGGAACATCTCAACACCAGTAACAACCGACTTCTTATCTTCACCAAGACCGAGGATCTGAACTTCGTCACCTACCTTGACGACACCAGTCTCGATACGACCAGTAGCAACGGTACCACGACCAGTAATAGAGAAGACGTCCTCAACCGGCATAAGGAACGGCTTGTCAATAGCACGCGGAGGAAGCTGAATCCAATTATCAACTGCATCCATAAGTTCCATTACCTTCTCTTCCCATTCAGGTACACCATTGAGAGCACCAAGAGCAGAGCCACGGATGAACGGAGTATTATCAGCATCGAACTCATAGAAAGCAAGGAGTTCGCGCATTTCCATCTCAACGAGGTCAAGCATCTCAGGATCATCAACCATATCACACTTGTTCATGAAAACAACGAGGCGCGGTACGTTCACCTGACGAGCGAGGAGGATGTGCTCACGAGTCTGAGGCATCGGACCATCAGTAGCAGCAACTACGATGATAGCGCCGTCCATCTGCGCAGCACCAGTAACCATGTTCTTTACGTAGTCAGCGTGGCCCGGGCAATCAACGTGTGCGTAGTGGCGGGTTGCAGTCTGATACTCTACGTGAGCAGTGTTAATGGTAATACCACGCTCCTTCTCTTCGGGAGCATTATCAATCGAATCGAAAGAACGGAGCTCAGAAAGACCCTTCTTTGCGAGTACGGTGGTGATAGCAGCGGTCAAAGTAGTTTTGCCGTGATCAACGTGACCGATAGTACCGATGTTTACGTGCGGTTTCGAGCGGTCGAATTTCTCTTTTGCCATAATTCAAAAATAATTGAGTTGTTTATAATTATAAAACTTTATATCTTACAACAAAAAGCGAAAAGTGCGGGCGCAATACCCCCTCCCTTTTTGCTAAAAAATAAAAAAAATCGAGCTGCTTCCGAGAGTTGAACTCGGGACCTCATCCTTACCAAGGATGCGCTCTACCACTGAGCTAAAGCAGCAACAAAGTGCAGTGCACTATTATGTGAGCGGAAAACGGGGCTCAAACCCGCGACCCCCAGCTTGGAAGGCTAGTGCTCTATCGACTGAGCTATTTCCGCGAGCTGAGAGATCCTCTCTCAATGGGTGGGTAGTGATGGATTCGAACCACCGAAGCGAGTCGCAGCAGATTTACAGTCTGCCCCATTTGGCCACTCTGGAAACTACCCAATTGCTTCACTTCTTGGAGCCTCTTGTCGGACTCGAACCAACGACCTCGAGATTACAAATCACGTGCTCTACCAGCTGAGCTAAAGAGGCATTGCTTGTTCTCTCAGGACTCGTCAGTCCTGCCGAGCTACTCCGTAAGCGGAAAAGCGGTGCAAAAGTACTGCTTTTTTTTGAATTGACCAAATATTTGAGCAAAAAAAATCAAAAAAAAGCTACTTTTTATCATAAACTCTATTTTTTGAGGCTATTTTTACCATTTATAGCACGTGGATGTGCTTTTTTATAGGCTTCATTAAGTTGCTGAAAAGTTGTATGTGTATATACTTGTGTTGCCGAAAGCGAAGCATGCCCCATAAGCGTCTTGATGGTGTTGATATCCGCACCATTATTGAGCATCGTAGTAGCAAAGGTATGCCGTAATACATGCGGTGAACGCTTCTGCTTGGCAACCTCCCCCATTCGCCTTGTTACGAGCGTATATATATTTTCATGAGATAAAGGAAGTCCTTTATTATTCAAGAAAAAGGGTTGGTCCGCATTCAGGAGAAGTCCAAATTTTTCATTTCGTAAGGAGATATAATCAGAAATCAATAATTTTAAATTCTCACCAAAGGGAACAATTCGTTCTTTTCTGCGTTTACCAAATATCCGGACCTGACATTGATGTAAGTCAAGATCGCCATCTCGTAATCGCAGAATTTCCGCTCGACGCATGCCTGTTTGATAGAGCATCTCAATCACCAAATTATCCCGAATCGATTCAAAGTCATCAGCATAGCGCATCGTTTCTTCTACTTTCTTCATATCCGAATCCTTGAAGAACACGGGCAAGGGTTTATCCATTTTGGGAGCTATGACTGCTCTGGTTATGTCCTTTTCTGCAAGTCCGATGCGAAGTAGATATTTATAATATGATCGAAGAGCCGATAGTTTGCGCTTAACCGTTCTCGGGGTTAAGCCATTATCGAGCATCTCTACCATCCAGAGTCTGACATCATCTTGCGTAGCCAACGACGCATCAAAAGCATCTGGGGCAACATGTAGAAATGAGCAGAACTCACTCAAGTCCTGCTCATAAGCCTTCAGCGTATAGTCAGAATAACGACGCTCTATTCGGATATACTCCAAGAATTTATCAATCATAGAATTTCTTTTCCAACCCCTTCGTTTGCTTCAAACGGGAACAAACCATAGAGTTCCGCATCTATCAGATTTACGATTTTCTGGAAATCCTCAGGATTATCTTGAAAATCGATGTGGTCTTTATCAATAATAAGCACTTTCCCTTTGTATTCAGAAATCCATTTCTCATATTTTTCGTTCAGGCCCTGCAGATAATCCAAACGAATGCCAGCTTCGTATCCACGGCCGCGTTTCTGAATCTGCGCTACAAGATTCGGTATCGAAGAACGCAGATAAATCAGCAAATCCGGATACTTCACAAGCGACATCATCAAGTCAAACAAATCGCAATACGTAGTAAAATCGCGGTCAGACATATGTCCCTGCTCATGCAGATTGGGTGCAAAAATGCGAGCATCTTCATATATGGTACGATCCTGAATAATCGTACCAGATGAGCGCCCAATCTCCACTACATCTTTAAAACGCTTGTTCAAAAAACAGATTTGTACATTGAATGACCATCGAGACATATCTTTGTAAAAATCTTCCATATACGGATTAAAATCCACAGGCTCAAATTTTGGAGTCCAACCATAATGTTTAGCTAACAAATTCGTAAGAGTGGTCTTACCCGCACCAATATTACCTGCTATTGCTATATGCATATGAGTGATATTATGTAGAAATCATTATTATTAAAACAACCCGAAAAGACGCGCATCTATTTTATCTACAATCTTCCGGAAATCATCAGGATTATGTTCAAAATCCATCCCATCACTTTCTATTACCAGCACCTCACCTTTATATTTATTAAATATGAAATCCTCGTAACGATTGTTTAACCCTTCCAAATAATCCAACTGCATGGTTTGCTCATAATCCCTGCCTCGTTTTTGAATCTGCCGGACTAATTCGGGAACAGACTTTCTGAGATAAATCATCAAATCAGGGAACTTGGTAATATCCGTCATCAATTCAAACAACTCCATATACGTATGGAAGTCGGTTTCTGATAAATTCCCTTGACGATAATTATTCTCTACAAATACATACACACCTTCAAAAATCGAGCGATCCTGAATGATGGTTTTATTCGTATGTGCAATATCTAAAACATCGCGAAAACGCTCCTTAAGGAAATATACCTCCAAAGCAAACGACCATCGCTTAATATCCTTGTAGTAATCCTCCAAATAGGGGTTAACGACAACGGGCTCCAAGCGCATCTCCCAACCATAATGTTTAGAGAGCATTTGCGTTAGAGTCGTTTTTCCTGCGCCAATATTTCCAGAAACAGCTATGTGCACAACACGAATATTTTATAATCGGATGCAAAGATACGAAAATATTTTGATATATCCAAAAAATTGTTGTATTTTTCAGAATTTTGAGAAAACGGCATCCGCAACTGCTTTTCTCAGCGCTCCTACTCCACCCTTATCATCGGGATGAGCACGATTGGTTAACAGGATCACAGCAACCTTTTTTTCCATATCGATAACCATACTCGTACCCGTATAGCCGGTATGGCATGCAACCGAATTCGATGTCTCATGCCCTTTGCATCCAGAATAATCTGACGATTGGTCCCAAGCAAGTACGCGTCCAAAGGACTCATAACCTTCAGGAACGGTAAGCATCAACTGAAGAGTAGCAGCACTAAATGGGCCTTTTTTCTGAGGATGAAACATCCAAACTGCCATTTTGGCCAAATCTTCTGCAGTAGAAAATACACTTGCGTTGCCGCTTACACCTGCATTTATCTCTCTTGCCAGCGGATCGTGTACAATTGCTTCATAGCATACATTTTGATTACCCCATCGCTTAGCATCATTGTTCAACAACAAAATGGAAGGGATAGTGCCTTGTGCATTCGAAATTTTTTCTGTTGGTGCTACAATCATTCCCTTAATAGGCTTAGAGCCGATGGGATAATAGCACGTATTTGACATTCCAAGTTTACGGAAAACTTCCTTTTCCACATATTCATTGAGAGGAAGACCCGTAAGTTTCTCTATCACGTACTGTAAAGTTATGAAATTAAGGCATGAATAGCAGAAGTCAGTCCCTGCGGGAGCCTGCCTCTTTACATTTCCCATATGCATCAGCAGCAACTCCTTTCTTCGAGCAAGAGAAGCTGAAGGCTCATCCTTAAGCAACTCCGTATATGAAGCATAAGCTGGCATTCCTGAAGTATGAGTAAGGAAATCTACAATTTTCTGCTCTCTATCCATGGTTCCATCAGCATACACATAGGGCTGATAATTGGGCAAAAATTTGGTAATGGGATCATTCAAATCCACCAACCCCTTTTCAATTAAGGTCATCATTGCCATTCCCGTACCTACACATTTACTCAGCGATGCCAAATCAAATTGCGTAAGAACAGTCATAGGCAGCGTATCAGGAAACACCTGTCGATTCCCATACGCTTGCATATAAGCAATATGATCGTTTTCTACTATACAAACAACGGCACCTGGAATCTTGGATTCCGATACAGCAGTACGAATAAGTGAATCTACATTAGCAGCATACTGCTGAGCCATCAATGTAACGCAACATACACACAAAAGGAATGAAGAAAAAAAGTGCTTCATAATAATTGGACTTGGGGTTATAATATAATTACAGTCATTGCTGTCTACTAAAAATTAGACATTGTTCTTTGAAATTATTGAAAGCCAGTTAGTTGTGGCTTTTTTGCGAGTAAACGGATTAAAATTCAAATGGGTACTATTATAGCGATGCTTTGTACTTTCCAATAGAGCCCGATGCCTCCTCAATGAGTCCTCAATGTCTCCTCAATGCCTCCTCAATGAGTCCTCATCGCTCCTCATCGCGTTAGTGCATCCATCGCTGACGAATGCGAGTGCAAAGGTACTGCTTTTTAATCCTTTCTTAGAGGCCTTGTAAAACGAAAAATTTTGGGAGTTACGAGGTAACAGTTAACACCTACAAGGCAAATCTCTTGTATTACACGAGCATTTGTGTACGATGGTAATGCGATGGTAATGCGATGGTAATACGATGATAATACGATGCTGAATGTTTGGACTACTAATTTTTTTGCGTAACATCGCGTTACGTTACGCCAAAAAACGCAATACCCTACACATACACGTCAAAGCGTTACAAACGTTACAAACAGCGAGCAAAGCGTGCGTTACACATTTTAGAGTAAGGGTGTCTACTTTTTTCAGGAAAAGACATAGATAAAGTAAACAAGGCCACCCCAGTAAGAGTGGCCTTGTGATATCATAATGATTACTCAGCAGATGCTTCAGTAGCCTCTTCTGCCTTAGGAGCAGTCTTCTTACCAGCTCTACGAGTGGTCTTCTTAGCAGCCTTCTTAGCCTCCTTAAGCATATTCTCGTTGTAGTCAACAAGTTCGATAATGCACATTTCAGCGGCATCACCAAGACGGAAACCAGTGCGAAGAATACGAGTATAACCACCCGGACGATTAGCGATCTTTTCTGCTACGTTTTGGAACAGTTCGGTAACTACTTCTTTTTGCTTCAGCTTAGAGAATACCAAACGACGATTAGCCGTGGTATCTTCTTTTGCTTTAGTAAGCAGCGGCTCAACATAAATGCGAAGTGCCTTTGCCTTAGCAGTAGTCGTAGAGATGCGCTTATGCATGATAAGCGAGCAAGCCATGTTGGAAAGCATTGCAGCACGATGCTCCGAAGTACGGCTAAGGTGATTGAATTTCTTATTGTGTCTCATTGTTTTCTTAAATAATTAGTGCGAGAACTTAATCTCTGTCAAGTTTGTATTTACTGATATCCATGCCAAACGCAAGGCCATTACGCTCGAGCAACTCATCCAATTCAGTAAGAGATTTCTTACCGAAATTACGGAACTTCAAGAGGTCATTACGATGATACTTAACGAGCTGACCAAGCGTATCTACTTCAGCAGCCTTCAAGCAGTTAAGTGCACGTACAGACAAGTCCATGTCAGACAGACGAGAGTTAAGCAATTGGCGCATGCGCAAAATCTCTTCATCGAGAGCTGAGCTATTAGATTTCTCTTGTTCTTCGATGATAATCTTCTCATCGGAGAAGAGCATAAAGTGGAAGATGAGGATCTTAGCCGCCTCTTTGAGAGCATCCTTCGGGGTGATTGAACCATCAGTATCGATATCCAACGTCAGTTTCTCATAGTCAGTACGCTGCTCTACGCGGTAGGGCTCAATAGCATACTTCACATTGCGAATAGGCGTATAGATTGAATCGATAGCAAGTACGCCAATCTCATCGTTTGGATTGCGGTTCTCATCAGCAGGAACATAACCACGTCCCTTGTTGATCTTCACCGTCAACTCAAACTTGGCAGACATATCCATTTCACAAAGCAAGAGATCCGGATTAAGTACCTCGAAGTTAGTGAGATACTTAGCAAGATCACCAGCCTTAAGAGAAGTCATATTTTCAACAGGAATGGAGACAATTTCTCCCTCTGCATCAATACCATCTCTCTTGCGGAAACGTACCTGCTTGAGGTTCAAGATGATGTTGGTAACGTCATCAATCACACCGGGAACCGTAGCGAACTCATGCTCTACTCCACTAAATTTGATAGAGCAGATAGCATAGCCTTCGAGCGAAGCGAGGAGTACACGACGAATAGCATTGCCTATGGTAATGCCGTATCCCGGTTCGAGAGGACGAAACTCAAATGAGCCCTTCGTCTTCGACGAATCCAACATGATCACCTTGTCAGGTTTAATAAAATCTAATATTGCCATAATATTTTTAGACTGAATTCATGCAACTCGCAGCCTCGAAAGGCTATGATGCGAGTCTGCATGGATATATAAAATTACTTAGAATACAATTCGACGATGAACTGCTCTTTGATGTTCTCAGGAATCTCCTCACGTGCAGGAACGTTAAGGAACTTACCTGCCATCTCTGCCTCGTTCCACTCCAGCCAATTGTACTTAGAATGGTTGAAACCGTCAAGAGAGTTAAGAACAACTTCAAGAGACTTAGCCTTCTCGCGAACACCTACAACCATACCGGGCTTTACCTGGAAAGAAGGAATGTTTACCACCTTACCATCTACAACGATATGCTTGTGGCTTACCATCTGACGAGCAGCAGCACGGGTAGGACAAATGCCCAAACGATAAACTACATTGTCAAGACGAGACTCAAGGAGCTGAAGCAGAATCTCACCGGTAATACCCTTACTTCGCTGTGCAGCAGCAAAGAGCAAACGGAATTGACGCTCAAGTACGCCATAAGTGTACTTAGCTTTCTGCTTTTCAGCGAGCTGATTACCATACTCGGAATTTTTCTTACGGCGATTTACACCGTGCTGGCCCGGAGCGTAATTGCGCTTATTGAGCACTTTATCAGGGCCGAAGATAGCCTCGCCAAATCGACGAGAGATACGTGATTTTGGTCCAATATATCTTGCCATAATCTTACAAGTTTAAAAATGAAATAAATTAATGATTATACACGACGACGCTTGGGAGGGCGGCAGCCATTGTGCGGCATCGGAGTTACGTCCATGATTTCGAGCACATCGATACCTGCTGCTGCGCAAGCACGAATAGCTGATTCACGTCCGTTACCTGGACCTTTTACGTATGCTTTTACTTTGCGAAGGCCGAGATCGAAAGCGACCTTGCAGCAATCCTGAGCTGCCATCTGAGCAGCATAAGGAGTATTTTTTTTCGAACCGCGGAAGCCCATCTTACCAGCGGAAGACCAGGAAATAACCTGACCATCACCATTGGCAACGGTTACGATAACATTGTTGAAAGAAGATTGAACGTGGAGCTGACCAACGCCTTCAACCTTTACAACGCGCTTCTTGGTTGCAACTGTTTTCTTTGCCATTTTCGTTTAATTTTTTAAGGGCAATGCTCAACTGACTTCTCGTGCAGCCATTCCGTTATGTTATGCCACACAATCAAAACAGATGAAAACATATGCCAGTTGGTTGTTACTTCGTTGCTTTCTTCTTGTTTGCAACAGTTTTCTTTTTACCTTTACGGGTACGTGCGTTGTTCTTAGTTGACTGACCGCGTACGGGAAGACCGATACGATGACGAACACCACGATAACAACCGATATCCATCAAACGCTTAATGTTCAACTGAATCTCCGAACGAAGATCACCTTCTACTTTGTACTTAGCACCGATGATCTCACGGATTTTAGCTGCTTGGTCGTCTGTCCAATCTTGTACTTTGATGCTTGGGTCAACGCCTGCCTCAGCCAAGATTTTCTTAGCGCTGCTACGACCTATTCCGTAGATGTAAGTCAAACCGACTTCCCCGATCTTATTCTGGGGTAGATCTACACCAACAATTCTTATAGCCATAATTTAATACTAGTGGATAAATTTGTAAATAAATACCTAAAAAAGAGCGCTTATCCTTGACGCATCTTCATTTTAGGGTTCTTTTTGTTAATAACATAAAGGTGGCCCTTACGACGAACAATCTTGCAATCGTCGTTACGGCGCTTAATTGAAGCTTTTACTTTCATGAGAGTAAAGTTTTTTATTTATAACGGAATGAAATTCGTCCTTTCGTCAGGTCATAAGGGCTCATCTCAACACGCACTTTATCTCCGGGGAGAATCTTAATATAGTGCATGCGCATTTTTCCTGAGATATGAGCGGTAATAACATGACCACTTTCAAGCGTCACACGAAACATTGCATTGGACAATGCCTCAGTAATTGTACCATCAACCTCAATTGAGTCTTGTTTTGCCATAAAAATGTTAATTGCGTTAGATAAATTTATCTCCTAAAACTTCTTTTATATAATCGAAGGTAGAAAGCACATCGGCCTTACCATTTCTTACTGCTACCGAATATTCATAATGGGCAGCAGGTTTTCGATCAACTGTTCGAGCGGTCCATTCGTCAGCTTCAAGAATCAAATTTCTGCGTCCAAGGCAAATCATCGGTTCAATGGCAAGCACCATACCATTCTTGAGTACCACACCATTTCCACGACGTCCATAGTTTGGAACCTCAGGCTCTTCGTGCATATCTCTACCAATCCCATGTCCCACAAACTCTCGAACGACAGAAAAACCAGCAACTTCAGCATGTTGCTGAACGGCAAAACCGATATCTCCAATTCGCTTACCAGCAATCGCTTGAGCCACACCAAGATTCAAACACTCCCGAGTGGTCTTCAGCAAACGCATCGTTTCAGAATTAATCTCACCTACAGGGAAAGTATAGGCAGAATCAGCTTGGTAACCATTAAGTCCAACGACACAATCAACTGAAATGATATCTCCTTCTTTTAAGACAACCTTATCAGATGGGATGCCATGTACAACTTGTTCGTTGACGGAAGTGCACAAAGTTGCAGGATATCCTTCATACCCTTTGCAAGAAGGAATGCCGCCATGGTCACGAATGAACTCTTCTGCCAACTTATCCAATTGCGCAGTAGAAACTCCAGGGGCAATGGCTTTTGCTATCTCGCCATAAGCCATTCCCAGGAGTTTGTTGCTTTCGCGCATCAGTTCAATCTCTTCGTCAGTTTTGAGAAAAATCATCCTACGCGATAAATTTATTAATATGCCATTGCGCCAGAGCGACCTTTGATTCGGAAACCGTCTTCAAAGAATCCATCATAATGACGCATCAAGAGGTGACCTTCAATCTGCTGAAGTGTATCCAGAATCACACCTACCATAATCAGCAAAGACGTTCCGCCAAAGAACTGAGCGAATGACATGCTGACGCCAAACAAACGAGCAAAAGCAGGTAAGATAGCAATCAAACCAAGGAAGATACTCCCCGGGAGAGTGATTCTTGACATAACGGTATCAATGAACTCAGCGGTCTTCTTACCCGGCTTAACACCAGGAATGAATCCATTATTCTGCTTCAACGACTCTGCCATCTGCTGCGGGTTGATGATAATTGCAGTATAGAAGTAGGTAAAAGCAAGAATAAGAAGGAAGAATACCAAATTATACCAGAAACCGTTGTTATCAGAGAATGCACGTACGAATGCGCCAGAACCATCAGTAGTAAAACCTGCAATCATAATAGGAATAAACATAATTGCCTGAGCAAAGATAATAGGCATTACGTTTGCAGCGTTTACCTTAAGAGGAATATACTGACGCACACCGCCATACTGCTTATTGCCAACCATACGCTTTGCGTACTGTACAGGAATTCTGCGAGTACCCTGAACAAGCATAATTGCTGCAGCAAAAACGAGGAGAAGCAATACAATCTCAGCAAGGAAAACAACCAAACCACCACCTTCGTTCAATCGAGAGGAGAACTCCTGCACGATAGCACCGGGGAAACGAGCAATAATACCAATCAAGATAATGAAAGAGATTCCATTACCTACACCACGATCGGTAATGCGCTCACCAAGCCACATTACGAACATGGAGCCAGCGCAAAGGATGATAGTAGAAGAAATAGTAAACCAGTTGAGACCGATAGTGAGCGGAGTTCCTGCTTGTGCCATTTGAACAGAGAGGTTAACCAAATAGCTCGGACCCTGAAGAACCAAAATAGCCACGGTAAGAACGCGCGTAATCTGATTCATTTTTTGGCGGCCAGACTCACCTTCCTGCTGCATCTTCTGGAAACGAGGCACAGCAATAGTAAGCAGCTGGATAATAATCGAAGCTGAGATGTAAGGCATAATACCCAATGCAAAGATAGAAGCATTGGAGAATGCACCACCAGAGAACATGTCCAAGAGAGCCATCAAGCCACCTTCCGTTTGAGCACGGAGAGCAGTAAGCGCAGTCGGATCAATACCTGGAAGAACGATGAACGAACCGAAACGATAAATCAGCACAAAAAGAAGCGTGATTAACAAGCGGTTCCTAAGATCTTCAATCTTCCAAATATTCTTTATTGTTTCAATGAATTTCTTCATAAAATTAATTTTATTATAGAGATTAGGTCAAGCCCAAAACTTAACCTAATCTTCATAAATTAGAGTTTTACGGCCTGACCACCAGCTGCTACGATAGCTGCTTCAGCAGACTTTGAGAAAGCATTAGCCTCTACGGTTACCTTAGCAGTAAGAGTACCATTGCCAAGAACCTTTACAAGAGCAGACTTGCTGATAAGACCTGCATTGTGGAGTTCTTCAAGACCGATTTTCTCTACATTAAGCGCTTCTGCGAGCGCCTGAATAGCAGAAAGATTGATAGCCTTGTACTCTACGTGGTTGATATTCTTGAAACCGAACTTCGGGAGACGACGCTGAATAGGCATCTGGCCACCTTCGAAGCCAATCTTCTTAGAATAACCTGAACGAGACTTTGCACCCTTGTGACCGCGGGTAGAAGTACCACCCTTACCAGAACCGGCACCACGACCGATACGTTTCTGAGAATGTGTAGAGCCTGCGGCGGGAGTGAGATTATAAAGTTCCATTTTATAATTTATTTTATGCATCTCAGACTCGGAATACCCCTAACGCCTGAGATGCGTTAATATTTAATCAATAACTTTTACAAGGTGCTGTACCTTCTTTGCCATGCCGAGGATCGAAGGCGTAGCTTCATGCTCTACTACTTGGTTCATACGCTTGAAACCGAGAGCCTGCATGATAAGTTTTTGGTTCTTGGGAGCCTTGATGATGCTACGAACCTGCTGTAATTTAATAGTTGCCATGATGTTTACAATTTAATAAATTATTCATTAGATTCGTTTGCATTAACCGTTGTACACAGTATCGAGGCTCACGCCACGGTTGGCAGCAACCATCTTAGCGTCACGGAGTTCACCGAGAGCAGCAATAGTAGCCTTAACAAGGTTGTGGGGGTTAGAAGAACCCTTCGACTTAGCGAGCACGTCAGTAACACCTACTGACTCAAGTACGGCACGCATAGCACCACCAGCCTTTACACCAGTACCATGAGAAGCCGGCTTGATAAGAACTCTCGCACCACCGAACTTAGCTTCCTGCTCATGAGGAATAGTACCTTTGCTAACAGGAACCTGGATAAGATTCTTCTTGGCCGATTCAGTAGCCTTGGAGATAGCAGCTGTTACTTCGCCTGCTTTACCAAGACCCCAACCTACGATACCGTTGCCGTTACCTACTACTACAATGGCTGCAAACGTAAAAGTACGACCACCTTTGGTAACTTTCGTTACACGGTTTACAGCAACAAGGCGCTCCTGGAGCTCCAAGTCATTTGTGGTTTTAACTCTATTCATATTATTCACCATTTATTAGAAGTTGAGGCCAGCTTCGCGAGCGGCATCAGCAAGTTGTTTAACACGACCATGATAGAGATAGCCATTACGGTCAAATACTACAGCAGTAACACCAGCTTTCTGAGCAGCCTCTGCAATAGCCTTACCTACGATGGCAGCTTTCTCCGTTTTGGTAATTTGATCTTTGATAGCCAGCGACGATGCAGACGCAAGCGTTACACCCTTATTATCGTCGATTACCTGTGCGTAAATCTGGCTATTTGAACGGAATACAGTGAGACGCGGACGCTCAGCAGTACCCTTAACAATGGTACGAATGCGAGCCTTAATCTTAAGTCTTCTTTCTATTTTCTGATTCATAATAATTTACATTTTAAAATTACTTACCAGCCGACTTACCAGCTTTACGACGAATAACTTCACCTTGGAACTTAACACCTTTACCCTTATACGGTTCGGGCTTGCGGAACGAGCGGATCTTAGCACAAATCTGGCCAAGGAGTTGCTTGTCGGCAGATTCCAGGATTACGAGCGGGTTCTGATTACGCTCAGACTTGGTCTCAACCTTAACCTCAGGCGGAAGCATGAGATAAATGGGGTGAGTATAACCAAGAGCGAACTGAATAAGGTTACCCTGGTTCTCAACACGATAACCTACACCAACGAGTTCGAGAGTTTTCTTATAGCCCTCCGATACACCTACAACCATATTGTGGATGAGTGCACGATAAAGACCATGCATAGAGCGAGACTCTTTTTCGTCGTTAGGACGGGTAACGTGGACAATATTACCTTCAACGTTTACGGAAATAATGGGATTTACAGCCTGAGTGAGGGTTCCCTTAGGACCTTTAACGGTAACTACGTTTTCTGCATCAACAGTAACGGTTACACCAGCAGGGATAGCGATAGGCAATTTACCAATTCTTGACATAGTTGTAACCTCCTATTAATATACGTAGCAAATAACTTCACCGCCGAGCTTTTGGCCAAGAGCTTCTTTGTTGGTCATTACACCCTTAGAAGTAGAAAGGATTGCAATACCGAGACCATTGAGTACGCGAGGCATCTCACGATAGCCTACATACTTACGAAGACCGGGGGTAGATACACGAGTTAAAGACTTGATGGCGTTAACTTTGTTAACCGGATCATACTTCAAAGCAATCTTAATAGTGCCTTGAGGGCCATCCTCCACGAACTTGTAAGAAAGGATATAACCTTTCTCAAACAAGATACGGGTGATCTCTTTCTTCAGATTCGATGCCGGCACCTCAACAACGCGATGACCAGCTTTGATTGCATTTCTGAGTCGAGTCAGATAATCTGCGATTGGATCTGTCATAATGTTAAATTGATCCCGCCTGTCGGGACAATATTTATTAAACCTATATTTAGTCGCCGTCTAAATACGACTGACTTTTTCACACCAAAATAGTGCCGAACTGACACCATCTGCCATTTCTGCGCATAATAATCCATTTTTAGACACAACAAAAACCGTGCCGAAACGAAAAATTATTGCAAAAAGGAGAACAAATGTCTGCATTTGGCCGATTTTGTCAGCCAAATGCAGTATAAGATTGATTACCAGCTTGCTTTCTTAACGCCAGGGATGAGTCCCTTAGAAGCCATCTCGCGGAACTGAATACGAGACAGACCGAACACGCGCATATAGCCTTTCGGACGTCCAGTAATCTTGCAGCGATTGTGGAGGCGTACGGGAGAAGCGTTCTTAGGAAGCGCCTGGAGGCCTTCGTAGTCACCATCCTTGAGGAGCTGAGCACGCTTTGCTGCATATTTAGCGCAGAGAGCAGCACGCTTAACCTCGCGGGCTTTCATTGATTCCTTTGCCATGATGTATTACTTTTTAAAAGGTAAACCAAATTCGCGAAGGAGAGCAAAGCCCTCTTCATCCGTATTCGCGGTGGTAACGAACGTAATGTTCATACCAAGCAATTTGGTGATGTTATCGATGTTGATTTCGGGGAAGATAATCTGCTCTTGGATACCGAGAGTATAGTTACCGCGGCCATCCATCTTGTTCTCGATACCCTTGAAGTCGCGGATACGCGGAAGAGCCACGCGAACAAGACGCTCGAGGAACTCATACATACGCTCTCCACGGAGGGTTACGCGAACGCCAATAGGCATCTTCTTACGAACATGGAAGTTAGCGATATCCTTCTTGGAAACGGTAGCCACTGCTTTCTGACCAGTGATAGCCGTCATTTCCTGAAGAGCAACATCGATAATCTTCTTATCGGCTACAGCGATACCCAATCCCTGATTGAGGACAATTTTCTCGAGTTTAGGGCACTGCATTACAGTAGTGTAGTTAAACTCTTTCATCAAGATCGGAACGATACGTTCTCTGTAATCTTGCTTAAGACTTGCTGTATTCATTGTTGATTAAAGTTCTTTACCGGTTTTCTTAGAAACACGTACGAGCTTACCATCTTTTACTACGCGGCCGATGCGAACCGGCTTACCGTCCTCAACGAGATTGAGGTTAGAGATATGGATAGCAGCCTCTTGTTTTACAATACCCCCCTGAGGGTTCTTTGCGTTAGGCTTCTGGCTTTTAGAAACCAGGTTGACACCTTCCACGATAGCGCGGTTTTCAGCTACCAGGACCTTGAGTACCTTACCAGTCTGGCCCTTGCTTGCACCTGCGTTTACATAAACGGTATCACCTTTTTTGATATGTAATTTTGCCATTGTTGTTTGACAGTTAAAGAGTGAAACGATTAGAGCACTTCCGGTGCGAGAGAAATAATTTTCATATTGGTAGCACGGAGCTCACGAGCAACAGGACCGAAGATACGGCTGCCACGGAGTTCACCGGCGTTATTGATCAATACGCAAGCGTTGTCATCGAAGCGGATGTAAGAGCCGTCTTGACGACGAACTTCCTTCTTCACGCGAACAACGATAGCACGGCTAACGGTACCTTTCTTCATATCAGAAGAAGGGATAACCGACTTAACAGTAACTACGATGGTATCACCGAGGGTAGCATAGCGCTTACCAGTACCGCCGAGTACGTGGATGCAGAGGCACTCCTTTGCACCGCTGTTGTCAGCTACAACAAGACGAGATTCGTTCTGTATCATAATTACTTAGCCCTTTCAATAATTTGAGTTAAACGCCAACGTTTGGTTTTGCTCTGCGGACGGGTCTCCATGATACGAACGGTATCACCGATACCGCAAGTATTCTCCTCGTCATGAGCGTGGTATTTCTTTGTCTTATTGACAAACTTACCATACATGGGGTGCTTCTCTTTCCATTTTACAGCAACAACGATGGTTTTATCCATCTTATTGCTGGTAACAACTCCCACTCTTTCTTTTCTTAAGTTTCTTTCCATGAGACAATCAATTTTTACTTGGTTAATTCTCTCTGACGAAGTTCCGTTGCGAGACGTGCGATGGTCTTGCGAGCCTCCCTAATCTGCAGCGGATTGTCGAGCGGAGAAATTGTGTGGTTGAGCTTCATGTTGTTGAGCTTAGCTTTTTCAGCATCAAGGCGCTCAGCAATTTCAGCGGTAGTTAATTCTTTAATTTCTTTAGCTTTCATAATCTAATTAAGCATTTTGGGTTGGATCATAGTCGCGACGAACGACGAACTTAGTAGTGATTGGGAGTTTCTGAGCAGCCAGGCGGAGAGCCTCTTTAGCTACATCAAATGGTACACCATCGATCTCGAAGATGATACGACCGGGCTCCAAGGGTACTACGAAACCTTCGGGGTTACCTTTACCTTTACCCATACGTACATCAAGAGGCTTCTTGGTGATTGGCTTATCCGGGAACACACGAATCCATACGTGACCCTGACGTTGCATATGACGTGTCACAGCGATACGGGCAGCTTCGATCTGACGACCGGTGAGCCAAATGGTACCAAGCGACTTGATACCGAAATCACCGAAAGCCAATTCGCAGCCACGCTGCGCATTACCCTTAATGCGGCCCTTTTGCTGGCGACGGAATTTAGTTTTCTTAGGTTGTAACATAATTACTTTGTCTTCTTAAAAAGTTCTACAATAAGGATTACTTCTTGTTTCTGCGGAAGCCTTTCTTCTCACCACCTTGGCGATGATCGTTGCGGCCATTCTCCTGCTTCTGTGCGAAGTTAGGAGCAAGATCCTTCTTTCCGTAAACCTCACCACGGCAGATCCATACTTTCACGCCGATTGCGCCAACCTTGGTAATAGCCGGGGTCTCGCAATAGTCGATGTCAGCACGGAGAGTATGAAGCGGGGTACGGCCTTCTTTGTACATCTCTTTGCGTGCCATTTCAGCACCATTCAGACGACCAGAAACCTGAATCTTGATACCTTCAGCACCCATACGCATGGTAGAAGCGATAGCTTGCTTAACGGCACGACGATAAGCAATCTTACCTTCGAGCTGACGAGCAATCTTCGTACCTACGATAACTGCATCCAGTTCAGGACGCTTCACCTCGTAGATGTTGATTTGAACATCCTGCTTGATGATTTTCTTAAGTTCCTCTTTCAGTTTGTCAACTTCTTGTCCACCCTTACCGATAATGAAACCGGGGCGAGCAGTGCAGACAGTAACAGTTACAAGTTTAAGAGTACGTTCAATAACGATACGGGAGATACTAGCGTCGGCAAGACGGGCATTCAGATACTTTCTGATTTTGCTATCTTCGAGGATAGTGTCACCGTAGTTTTTACCACCATACCAGTTGGAATCCCAACCGCGAACAATGCCGAGGCGGTTACTAATTGGATTAATTTTCTGTCCCATCTTGATTAGTCGTTTTTAGTATCTACAAATACAGTAACGTGATTCGAGCGTTTGCGAATACGATATCCACGTCCTTGAGGAGCGGTGCGAAGACGCTTGAGGGAACCAGCGCCATCTACGTAGATATTCGTTACATAAAGAGTCTCCTCATCAGCTTTCTTACCGGTCTTAACCTCCCAGTTAGCGATAGCAGATTTGAGAAGGGTATAGAGTTTGCGCGAAGCCTCCTTAGTGGAGAACTTGAGTGCGCCAAGTGCCAGATTGACTTCCTTGCCGCGGATCATGTCTGCAACCAGACGCATCTTGCGGGGGCTAGTCGGGCAGTTGTTGAGCTTCGCAAAATAAAGCGTCTTCTGAGCTTCTTTGCGAGCTTCGGCTGCGTTATATTTTCTTTGACCCATTGTCTTAATCTTATTTTAATAGAATGAATGAATAATACAATGGATTACTTGCGGTTACCCGAGTGGCCGCGGAACGTACGAGTAGGAGCAAACTCACCGAGCTTGTGACCTACCATGTTTTCCGTAACGTAAACAGGGATAAACTTGTTACCATTGTGAACTGCGATAGTATGACCTACGAAATCAGGAGAAATCATAGAGGCACGTGACCAAGTCTTAACGACAGTTTTTTTGCCGCTTTCGTTCATAGCGATCACTTTTTCCTCAAGTTTCACATTGATGAAAGGTCCTTTTTTTAATGAACGGCTCATAATTTAACTAATTTAGTAGGTTATTTTTTACGTCTTTCTACAATGAGCTTATTAGACTGCTTCTTTGGAGCACGAGTCTTCAAGCCCTTTGCGAGCAGACCCTTACGAGAACGTGGGTGACCACCAGACTGACGGCCTTCACCACCACCCATTGGGTGATCCACTGGGTTCATTGCAACACCACGGTTGTGAGGGCGACGACCCAACCAGCGCGAGCGACCGGCCTTACCGGATTTCTCGAGCGCGTGATCGCTGTTGCCTACCACACCAACGGTAGCCTTGCAAGCAGCAAGCACTTTGCGAAGTTCGCCGGAAGGAAGTTTGATGATAGCATACTTATCTTCGCGACCAGCAAGCTGAGCGAAGGTACCAGCCGAGCGAACGAGCGAAGCGCCCTGACCCGGACGAAGCTCGATGTTGTGAATAAGGGTACCAAGCGGCATGTTAGCCATCGGAAGCGCATTACCTACTTCCGGAGCCACATCAGCACCAGATACGATAGTTTGACCTACTTGCAGTCCGTTGGGAGCAAGAATATAGCGCTTTTCGCCATCAGCGTAGAAGAGGAGTGCGATTCGTGCCGAACGGTTAGGATCGTACTCGATGGTCTTTACTACTGCTGGTACACCGTCTTTGTTGCGCTTGAAATCAATTACTCTGTATTTCTGCTTATGTCCGCCGCCGATATAGCGCATGGTCATCTTACCTACATGGTTACGACCACCCGTCTTACGAACGCCGTACACAAGAGATTTCTCAGGAGCGCTCGCGGTAATCGTGTCGAACGCACCTATAATTTTGTGTCTTTGCCCCGGTGTAGTGGGTTTTAATTTACGTACAGCCATTTTGCTTAAATATTGCTATAAAAATCGATAGTTTCACCTTCTGCAACGGTTACAATAGCCTTCTTGTAAGAAGCAGCCTTGCCGGAGATGACGCCACTCTTGGTGTAGCGCTGCTTGAGCTTGGGAGCTGCGATGAGCGTATTAACGTCAACTACCGTTACATTATACATTTCTTCTACTGCTTTCTTGATTTGAATCTTGTTAGCAGTTCTTTCAACCTGAAAACCGTAGCGATTGCTCTTTTCGCCAAGTTCGGTCATCTTCTCAGTTACGATGGGTTTGATGATAATTGCCATAATTTTGACCTCCTTATGCGTTTAAAGTTGCCTCGATTGCGGTGATGGTCTCCGGAAGAAGAACCACAACGCCGGCGTTCATGATTGCGTACGTGTTAAGCTCGTTTACGTTCATCACGTTAACCTTCTGGAGGTTACGAGCCGAAAGGAAAAGATTCTCGTTGATTTCAGCAGTAACGAAGAGCGCCTTCTTATCAGCAATCTTCAAAGCCTGAAGAGCCTGAAGGAAGGTCTTAGTCTTCGGTGCATCGAAATTGATAGCATCGAGAACGATAATCTGCTCATTCTTAGCGCGAAGCGAGAGGGCAGACTTACGAGCGAGCTGCTTAAGTTTCTTGTTGAGCTTGAAGCTGTAATCGCGAGGAACAGGACCAAAGATACGACCACCGCCTACGCGAACCGGAGACTTGATATCACCCGGACGTGCGCCACCGCCGCCCTTCTGACGACCGAGTTTGCGGGTTGAACCTGCGATTTCAGAACGCTGCTTAGATTTGTGAGTACCCTGACGGTTGTTTGCCATAAATTGCTTTACATCGAGGTAAATGGCATGATCGTTAGGTTCGATGCCGAATACGGCGTCGCTGAGCTGTACTTTCTTTCCAGTCTCCTCACCTTTGATGTTGAAAATACTGAGTTCCATATTACTTATTGATGCAAACAATTGAATTCTTACAACCCGGAATACTACCCTTAACCATAATAAGGTTGTATTCAGGAATTACTTTAAGTACCTGAAGGTTCTGTACGGTTACGCGCTCGTCACCCATGTGGCCAGCCATACGGAGACCCGGGAAGATACGAGAAGGATAAGAACAAGCACCTACAGAACCGGGAGCGCGGAGGCGGTCATCCTGACCATGAGTAGATTGACCAACGCCGCCGAAGCCGTGACGCTTAACTACACCCTGGAAACCTTTACCCTTCGAGGTTCCAACTACATCAACGAATGAGTTCTCTTTGAACATATCGACAGTAATAGTGTCGCCGAGGTGAAGCTCTTGTTCAAAACCACTGAACTCAACCAAGTGGGTCATAGGTTGAACTCCTGCTTTAGCGAAGTGACCAGCTTCAGCTTTGTTCGTGTGCTTCTCCGTCTTGGGGAGGAAGCCGAGCTGAACAGCAGCATAGCCGTCGGTCTCTACAGTCTTAACCTGAGTTACAACACAAGGACCACATTCAATAACGGTGCAAGGGATATTCTTTCCGTCAGCACCGAAGACCGATGTCATACCGATCTTTTTACCAATTAATCCTGGCATTTCAAATGTTTTGTTTTATGAAGGTCACACATGACCTTCTCGTTAATAGATTGAGGCGGCTTACCACGATTCTCTATAACCGGAGGGTAAGCACTCTCTTGAATAAATGGTGATTACACCTTGATTTCTACTTCTACACCGCTGGCAAGTTCGAGCTTCATAAGAGCCTCAACAGTCTTAGCGTTGCTCTCGTAGATGTCGATCAAGCGCTTGTAGCTGGAGAGTTCGAACTGCTCACGAGCCTTCTTGTTAACGAAGGTAGAGCGGTTTACAGTAAAGATACGTTTGTGGGTTGGCAATGGAATCGGACCCGAAACTACTGCACCCGTAGCCTTTACGGTGTTCACAATCTTTGCAGCAGACTTATCTACCAGATTGTGGTCGTAAGACTTCAGTTTGATACGAATTTTCTGACTCATAATAATATTAAGTTAATAATGTGCCTTAGCCCAACCTGACAAAGAGTCATTTACTTGAGAAGTCGGCTTTCAGCAAGTATTCGATTTTGCGCATCAAATCCCAGGCATCTTTTTAGGGATGCCCAGGAATGAATATGCATGTTGTTTTTATACCAAATCTACGCGGCCACCGGCTTCGGTAAGAACAGCCTTAGCCAACTGAGAAGAGAGTACATCATAGTGCGAGAACTCCATAGAAGAAGTAGCACGACCAGAGGTGATGGTACGCAGGTCAGATACATAACCGAACATTTCGCTCAGAGGTACCTTAGCCTTAACGATACGACCGCCGTTGCGACCGGTATCCATACCTTCTACCATACCGCGACGCTTGTTCAAGTCACCGATAACGTCACCCATGGACTCTTCCGGAGTAACAACCTCTACCTTCATAATCGGCTCGAGGAGTACCGGTTTAGCTTTTGCACAAGCCTCTTTGAATGCCATCTGTGCGCAAACTTCGAACGAAAGCTGATCGGAGTCAACCGGGTGGAACGAACCATCCAGGAGCGTCACTTTGAGCTTATCAAGCGGGAAACCAGCAAGCACGCCGTTCTTCATAGCGGAAGTGAAGCCTTTCTGAACGGAAGGAATAAACTCCTTAGGCACATTACCGCCCTTCACAACGTCAACGAAGGTCAAGCCTACAGGATCCTCCTCGCCAGCGGGTTCTACGCGAACGATGATATCAGCAAACTTACCGCGACCACCAGACTGCTTCTTGTAAACCTCGCGGAGCTCAACTGCTTGAGAGATAGCCTCGCGATAAGCAACCTGCGGACGACCTTGGTTACATTCTACCTTGAACTCACGCTTCAGACGGTCAACGATGATTTCCAAGTGGAGCTCGCCCATACCAGAGATAATGGTCTGACCACTCTGTTCATCGGTACGAACCTGGAATGTAGGATCCTCCTCAGCAAGCTTAGCAAGACCGCTGTCGAGCTTAGCAAGGTCAGCCTGAGACTTCGGTTCTACAGAGATAGAGATCACTGGATCGGGGAAGTCGATAGACTCGAGAACGATAGGAGCCTCTTCAGAGCAGAGTGTATCGCCCGTGCGGATATCCTTGAAACCAACACCCGCACCGATATCACCAGCGCTGATGGTCTCTACAGGGTTCTGATGATTGGAGTGCATCTGGAAGATACGCGAGATACGCTCTTTCTTGCCGCTGCGGGGATTGTAAACATACGAACCAGCATCCAGATGACCCGAATATACGCGGAAGTAGCAAAGACGACCAACATAAGGGTCGGTAGCGATCTTAAATGCAAGAGCGGTAAGAGGCTCGTCATCGCTCGGATGGCGCTCAATCCACTCTTCGCCCTCATAGCGAGGGTCAGTACCCTTAATAGCTTCAATATCAAGCGGAGAGGGCAGATAAGCGCAAACAGCATCAAGCATGGTCTGTACGCCCTTGTTCTTGAACGAAGAACCGCAAATTACTGGGAAGAGCTGCATAGAGAGCGTACCCTTACGGATAGCTGCGCGGATTTCTGCTTCGGTGATAGTAGTAGGATCCTCAAAGTACTTCTCCATGATAACATCATCGAAGTCAGCACATTTCTCGAGCATCTTATCGCGCCATTCCTCAGCCTCAGCCAAGAGATCAGCAGGGATATCCTGAATATCATAATCAGCACCTTGCGTCTCATCATGCCAGTAGTAAGCCTTCATCTTAACGAGGTCAATAACGCCTTTGAAGGTCTCTTCTGCACCGATAGGAAGTTGGATTGGACAAGCGTTTGCGCCAAGTACATCATGGATCTGGCGAGCTACCTCAAGGAAGTCAGCACCCGAACGGTCCATTTTGTTCACATAGCAGATACGCGGAACATTGTACTTGTCTGCCTGACGCCATACCGTCTCAGACTGGGGCTCAACGCCACCAACAGCACAATAAGTAGCCACTGCGCCATCGAGGACGCGGAGAGAACGTTCTACCTCAGCCGTGAAATCCACGTGCCCCGGAGTGTCGATGAGGTTGAACTTATACTTCTTTCCCTCAAAGTTCCAATAAGCAGTTGTAGCTGCAGAGGTAATAGTAATACCACGCTCCTGCTCCTGCTCCATCCAGTCCATGGTAGCTGCACCATCGTGCACCTCACCAATTTTGTGGGTCAGACCGGTATAGAAAAGAATACGCTCAGAGGTAGTGGTCTTACCGGCATCGATGTGAGCCATAATGCCGATATTGCGATTCAAACTAAGATCGTGTTTAGCCATTGCTTTTATGTACCTTAAAAATATTAGAAACGGAAGTGTGCGAATGCACGGTTAGCCTCAGCCATACGGTGCATATCCTCTTTACGCTTAAACGCACCACCCTGATTATTGAAGGCATCCATGATCTCAGCAGCGAGCTTGTCAGCCATGGTATGACCACCGCGCTTACGAGCGAAGTTAATCATATTCTTCATTGCGATAGACTCCTTGCGGTCAGCACGAATCTCAGTCGGCACCTGGAAAGTTGCACCACCGATACGGCGAGACTTAACCTCTACAAGGGGAGTGATGTTATCAAGAGCCTGTTTCCAGATCTCGAGAGCCGGCTTCTCAGCGCTTGCCATCTTCTGACCAACAGTCTCAAGGGCGGTGTAGAATACAGAATAAGCCGTATTCTTCTTACCGTCAAGCATAAGGTGGTTAACGAACTTTGCCACCATTACTTCACCGAACACTGGATCCGGGAGGATCACACGTTTCTTTGGTTTTGCTTTTCTCATTGTTGTAATGTTTTTGTTTAAGATCAGCTCGAATCAGCTTTCGCCATCAAACTGATGTTTGGTTGGTTTCAGTTACTTCATCTCCAACTCGTGGGGATTACTCAACCTATTCAACCCATTCTTCTTCGTGTTCCACGTAGGAACGTTAGTTAAAATTGGGATTTTCGCTTACTTATCAGCTTAGAATTACTTCTTAGCTTTCGGACGCTTAGCACCGTACTTAGAGCGACGCTGCAAACGGTTAGCCACACCAGCCGTATCAAGCGAACCGCGAACGATGTGATAACGTACACCCGGAAGGTCCTTCACACGACCACCACGTACCATTACGATAGAGTGCTCCTGGAGGTTGTGACCCTCGCCCGGAATGTAAGCATTCACCTCTTTCTGGTTGGTCAAACGTACACGTGCCACCTTACGCATTGCCGAATTAGGCTTTTTAGGGGTAGTGGTGTAAACACGTACGCAGACGCCACGACGCTGCGGGCAGTTGTCAAGTGCCGGTGACTTGCTCTTCTCGATAAGTTCTGCTCTTCCTTTTCTAACTAATTGTTGAATTGTAGGCATCTTACTTTTTGTTTAATTACTTATAAATCAATAACTTACAGCGGATTGGGCACAGTTAGCCCTATTATCCGGACTGCAAAATTACTACAAATTTTTGACATACGCAAATTTTTTAGTAAAAAAATCGCATTTTTATGCATTTTTCTTAATTACGGCATTTTTTAGAAAAACGGCAAACACCACTACCCTAATCGCCATAGACCTTATATGAATTAGCGCGGGCACGCATCACGCACCCACGCACATACATACTCGCGCCCGTACATGCTCGCTCACACATGCGAGACGCGCACACGCAAAAGACGAACCTTACATTTTCGGCTCGGCAAGTTCCTTGCCGTTGCAGAATCGGTGCTTGATGTCTCTGTCGTCGCCCAAATACACATAGCGTTCAATGCGGTTCAAAAGGGAGTAGCCTGCAAAATTCAGATAGCTGTCGTCCACCACCAGCGCATCAAACGCATATCCCGGTTCGAACGAACCAACCTTCCCAAAGAACGAGCCTCCGGACTTGGTTGCAAGATAAAACGCTTCGCTCAACGTCAGGAAAGCTTTGTTTCCCTTAGTAGCAGCATATTGGAGTTTGCTCACTTGGAGCGCATATTGAATCACACGCAATACCGAGAGATGATTGCCGCCGGAGATATCCGTACCGAGCGCCACAGGCACCCCATTATCAAGGAACGTACGCACAGGCGCCATACCGGAAGCCAGATTGCAGTTGGAGGTCGGACAATGCACGACCATCACCTGCTGCTTCTTCATCAGTTCGAGTTCAGCCCCATCCGTATAGCAGCAATGTGCCATGAGCGTGGGAGTCTGCCCAAACAAACCATATCGATAATAGGCATGCCCATAAGTTTCCGCATCCGGTTCAAGCGATTTCACCCATGCAATCTCTCTCACGTTCTCGCTCAGATGGCTTTGCACCGGCAAATGATATTGCTGTGCGAGTCGGCCGTACGTATCGAGCATCTCCTCCGTACACGAGGGCACAAAACGCGGGGTGAGGATAGCCTGCACAGGTGCATACCCTTCCCTACCCGATGCAGCCAATTCCTGCATCAGTCGTTCGGTACCTGCCACCACCTCTTCCGATGAATTGCGCAATCCATCCGGGCAGTTGCGATTCATGCCCACCAACCCCACGTATGCTCCCAATCCGGCCTCTTGAAGCAGGCGCCCGAGAAGGAGCGTTGCTTCCTGATGAATGGTAGCAAAAATAGCACTACGCATCGTACCTTGCATCCAGAGCTCGTGAACGAAACGCCTATATATCTTTTCCGCATACGCACAATCTGCAAATTTCTGCTCCTCCGGAAACGTGTAGGTATTGAGCCAAGGCAGCAATTCCAAGTCCATCGCCAAGCCCATGTTGCGATACTGAGGAGCATGCACATGCAGATCGGCAAAACCCGGAATAAGCAACATATCGCCATAATCGGTAATCGGAGCCGACTGCAGATGCGGAGGCAACTGCTGATACGTACCCTCCACCAAACCATCATCCGTGACAGCCACATACCCTCGCTCCAGCACCTCAAAACGCTCTGCAGAAGGGGTAAAAATAATATTCGCGCGATAAATCTTCATAATCGTCAGTCCTTATTTAGTTATCACTAGCAAGGGAAGCACCTCACCTCAAAAAATGAGAGGCAACGCTGCCATCGGGGCAAACGAACGCCCCCACCCTGCTTTTTTTGTTTCTGCAAAGATACTACTTTTTTTCGTAATCTGCAAATTTCGCACAAAAATTTTTCAAAAACATATCATAATTGAACATTTCATAGGAAAAATCGGACAAAATCACAAGAAAAATGCATTTTTATAGTACTATGTATTGCATAGTTCTAAAATTTTTACTAATTTTGCAGCGCAATTCAAAAAAAACGTATTACAAACAAATAAAAACAATCGCATTATGGAAAAGAAACTTACAAAATCCAACAACAAAATGATCGCAGGCGTATGCGCAGGTATCGCCGAGTATTTCAACGTTGACCCGACCCTCGTACGCGTGGGCTATGCAATCCTCAGCTTCTTCTGTGCTGGTTTCCCGGGCCTCATCCTCTACATCATCCTCGCCCTCATCATCCCCAACGCATAACAATCTTACTCGTTGCCATTAACCAACCTATCACTTAAACCGCAATGATTGACAATATCAAATCGCAAATGCGCAAAGGAATGCTCGAATACTGCATTCTGGAAATCATCCAATCGCACGAGGCATACGCCACCGAGATTCTCGATGAACTCAAAAGCGCCAACCTTCTGATTGTAGAAGGTACCCTATACCCGCTACTCACCCGCATGAAGAACTCCGGACTGCTCAGTTACAGATGGCAGGAGTCCACAGCCGGACCTCCACGTAAATACTTCTGCATCACAGAAGAAGGTACCGCTCTCTTGCAAGAACTCGAACGAGAATGGACAGCCATCTCAGATGCCGTTCAGACTATTACACAAAAGAAAAACCATTCACTCGCTACATTATGATTACCATTATAGCAGCCCTCACAACGCTCGTCACCAGCTGCATTACTTTATTCCTTTAAGAAAGCACACAGTGTCTTACCCTTTCATTCACCTACAAGAATCTCAATAACGAAAACAAATTATGAAACCCACTGTAACAATCAACCTTGCTGGCGTTGTTTATCATATTGACAACGATGCTTACGAAACCCTCAACGCCTATCTCAAAGATATAGAAGCGCATTTGGAAGACTCTGACTCCAAAAAAGAAATCATGCAGGATATTGAAGCACGCATAGCAGAGCTCTTCAGCATGCACATGAAATATAGCCATATCGAAGTGGTAAACAGCACGATGGTAGCTGACATCATGGCTCAACTCGGAAGCCCGGAGATGATCTCCAGCGGAACGGAGGAAAGCGAAGGCGATAGCGAAACTGGCGATAGCGAGTCTCCTGAAGGAACGAACGATGACAAGAAAGCAGCAGAGCAGCCGAAACCCTATAAAAAACGCTTCTACCGCAATATCGACAATCAGATTATCGGAGGTGTATGTTCGGGATTCGGAGAGTTCATAGGAATAGATGCCCTTTGGATTCGGTTGCTCATGATTGTGCTCTTCTGCCTGCAAGGTGTAGGCTTCATCGTTTATCTCCTGCTTTGGCTTATCGTGCCGGCAGCCAACACAGCTGCTCGCCGACTGGAGATGCGAGGTATAGAGCCCTCTGCGGAGAATATTCGAGCCGAGGTGGAACGCGTGCGCGATAATGTGGATGCCAACGGCAACCTCAAACAGCAGAACAACTACGGTTGTCTCCGCACCATCCTCATTGCGGGCATGGCCATCCTCTGCTTCCCCATCGCCATCGCTGTCTTTGCAATCATCTTTGCCCTTATATGTGCGGCCTTTGGTATTCTCATGGGAGGTATCGGTACTGCGGTTGGACTCTCTGCTGTTGCTGACATCCTCGCTGTTCCTCAGAGCCTATTCGTCTTTGCCATCATAGCCGCCATCTGCGGTGTGCTGATTGTCATCATACCCATCGTTGTGCTCTTCACCTGGGCAATACGCAGAAACCGTACAGGGCAAGGGCTCAAAAGAGGATTCTGGATTACCTCACTCGTGATTTGGCTCATCGCACTCTTCACGCTGATTGCATTTATCTTCCGCACAGGGGCAGAAATCAGCAAATACGAGGGATACACGCTTGAGGAAAAAGCAAAGAATTACACAACACAAATGGGCATTCGCTTATACAAACAGCTTGATCCAACAGTCAACATCAGCATGTATCACAATCAAGTGATCCTCAATGGCGACACCATCAGTAGAGAGGAATTTATCGAACGCACGTTCGGTGGAGACTTTGAAGATCAGTTTGAGCAATATGCAGAACGTTATGCCGACAGCGTTGCTTACCAGATTGACAACGCGCAATCGGCTGGTGTACTCGAAATAACTGACCAGAACAACAACTGAGCCACAGCAACATTGGCGCATGACAAATGCACCCTTTTCAAACCGCAGGACAACCTGCGGTTTTTGTTTTACCGTCCTATTTTAATTTTTAAAAGCCCAAATTTTGCAATCTACAAAATAGCAAAACGAACGACTTTTTGTCAAAACAACAACAAGTGGTACGATTTTTGCTGTGGATAATTGTCTGATTAAGCAGACGAACCTTCCTTAGTATAAACCTAATGGTGGGATATCCATTCCCACTGCCTAAAACAACAACAATGAAGCAACATCATTTTATAGCCTCCACGGATGAGGCTCAGCAAATTCACTATATCACATGGCAACCCGATGAGCAACCTCGTGCCGTCTTACAGATTGTGCATGGTATGGAAGAATATATCGACCGTTATGATGCGTTTGCGCGTCACATGGTCGCCCACGGATGGGCGGTCATCGGGCACGACCATCTCGGCCATGGCGAGTCGGGCATTCACGAGCGCGGGCATTTCTCTGACAGTGCCCTCGGCCCACACCTTCTCATCGAAGACATCTACCGCATCACGCAAGTTGCCAAACAGCAATGGCCGAACACCCCCATCTGCATCATGGGGCACTCTATGGGCTCCTTCCTCACAAGGCGATACCTCTGCGAGCATAGTCAGGATATCCATGCCGCCATCATCATGGGATCGGGTTGGTATTCGGCTGCAGAAACAGGGCTTGCCCATTATGCAGCCAAGCTCACGAGCGCCATTCGCGGACGACACACCAAGTCCAAACCGCTTACGGCCCTTTGTTCGCTTCCGTTCCTCTTCAGCTTCCGAAACGAAGGAAAGAACGCATGGTTGAGTGTAAACAAACAAAACGTAGATGGGTTCACGACTGATCCGCTTCGCGGATTTGGCTTCACGGCCGGAGGATATGAGTATATGTATAAGAACCTGCTGGAGGTGTCTCGCCACAAGCTGTTTGAGCAGATAAGACGCGACTTGCCCATCCTCTTCATCGCGGGCGAAGACGACCCTGTAGGAGGAGCAAAGGCCGTCAAACGACTGGAAAAAGACTTCCGCAAACATGGCTTCAGCCATATCACAACCCATATCGTAAAAGGCAAACGTCATGAGCTTTTCTTTGAAGATAATGCGGTAGAAACGATGCTCACCCTGAGCGCATGGCTCAACGCTCAGCTCCCCGCCTCCGCAAGAGAACCCTCAATTGGGCAAAAGTAATGTTGCAAGCCCCAAATACCCCACAGTATTTCCTCTCAGACTATACGGTATTTTCTCACGAACCCCACAGTATTTTCTCTCAGACTATATGGTATTTTCGCATTAGCTATACTCTTTTTTCTCATTGACTATGTAGGGCGAATCTCTCGCCCTACATTTGATTTTGTCCGTTCATCCTTCGTGCATCTAGCTTGCATCTAGCTTGCACCGCACGTACAAACAAGCTAGATACAAGCTAGATACAAGCTAGATGCACGTGCGATGCGTGGACAATGTACGGACAATGAGAGGAGGATAAACGAACAATAAAAGGACAATGAGGATTGATTAGCGTTTACGATAAATAGCAATTAAAAAGTCTTGCCTCAAATGTCACAAACCGCCGAATCTTATAATTTCCGGCGGATAAAACAGCCTAATAATTTTTTTTCATTATATACGCAATAAGCCATAGGATTATCCGTATGCAACTCACTCAATAGTCCTTGAGAATGCAGGATTTCATCCATGAGCTTCACGCCACAGTAGAATCCACTAAGTAATGAAATAATATCAGCCGATATTTCTACCGGCTGAATTTGATAATTATTCATTATTGACTTCAATAAGATTAACGTTTGTTTTGTGCTGAGAGGTGGCCCTTACGGCAGTACCCAATTTCTTGGCCTCGGCCACACGAGAAATATGCTGCTGCATCTCTTTCGCAACAGCACCCTTGATGGGTTCTCGAGAAGTAATCATTCCTACCATAGTTGCATGTTTTTGGTTATCGGCGGCAAAGATACAAAAAAAAAACGAAACCACCAAATTTTTTCTCTAACAAAATAGTAATTTCGCAACAGAAAGGAGAAAAAACTACGAAAAAAAACGTATTTTTGCTCATTTTTTTGCTTAAAATGCAGTTTTATTTGTATGATTGCGATTTTTTTATTACCCTTGTCGCGTCATTAAATAATTAATGACGAAATAGTCTGTTTGCTGCAGACTTTGCACTATTAATTTATCAATACTCATGACCACTTTTTCATAGAATGTCAACGGCAATAGCGTTCGAACACATAAGCAAACAATATCGCTTGGGGCTGGTGAGCACCAAGACGTTGAGTCATGACCTGCGTAGGTTCTGGATCACCAACGTGCTCGGGAAAGAAGACCCCTACTTAAAGATAGGTGAGGTCAACGATCGCTCTACCAAAGGGCAGTCGGATTACGTTTGGGCGCTCCGAGATATTGACTTCAAGGTAGAACAAGGCGATGTGCTCGGTATCATCGGCAAGAATGGTGCGGGCAAGAGCACGTTGCTCAAGCTGCTGTCCAAAGTCACGGGTCCTACCACCGGCACTATCCGTGCGCATGGCCGCATCGGTTCGCTCTTGGAGGTGGGTACGGGTTTTCATCCGGAGATGACGGGCCGAGAAAATATTTTCCTGAACGGTGCCATCCTCGGCATGACTCGCCATGAGATTCAGCGGAAGCTGGATGAGATCATCGATTTCTCGGGCTGCGAACGCTATATCGACACGCCCGTGAAGCGCTACAGCTCGGGCATGATGGTTCGCCTCGGTTTTGCGGTAGCTGCCTTCCTTGAGCCGGAGATCTTGGTGGTAGATGAAGTCTTGGCAGTAGGCGATGCGGAGTTTCAGAAGAAAGCCATCGGCAAGATGCAAGACGTAAGCAAAGGCGAAGGCCGCACTGTCCTCTTCGTGAGTCATAATATGGGGTCGGTCAGAAACTTGTGTAGGAGCGGTATCGTTCTGGATAAAGGCATGATTGCATATTCTGGAACGGCAGGCGATGCGATAAATTTCTATTTGGCTAATCGCCAAAACGACTTGAGCCGCAAGTACGAATGTCAGGAATCAGCGAACAACGCTATCAAACCAGCATACTTTGAGTCGATTGAGTTGGTGACTCCAGAAGTAATGACCACTACGCCCATTGAATTGATAATCAAAATCAAAGCAAATACTGATGTAGCGAACGCACGAGTAAACTGCACCATCTTTGGAATGGACGAAACACCCCTCGGAGGTATATCAAGTCCTCAAACGTTCGAACTGAAAAAAGATTCAGTACGCACTATCCGCTATTCGGTTATGAATCATAATTTGGCAAAGGGAAAGTACTCCATATTTTTCTCTGTAGGTATCGGTGACTTTTCTACTGGACAAAAAGATTTTGAGGTAGTTCCCTATGCTATTGGTTTCAGTATTGAGAAATATAGTGCGGAAGAAAGTTCAGCATATGTACAATGGTTTAGTGGTTGGGGCACTATGTTCTTCCAGCATAATGTCGAAGTGATAGAGTAATGAACATTATTTTGAATATCAATAAAGGAATTTTTTTGAAAAAAGTGTGCACAACTACTACAATATATAACTCCAATTAGTTGAAAAATAGATATGACAACATTGTCGCCGAAATATTCATTTGTAATGCCTGCATATAAGAGTCAGTTTTTAAAGGAATCGATTGATTCCATATTAGCTCAGAGTTATAAGGATTTTGAGTTGATAATTGTAGATGATGCTTCTCCTGATGATATTGCAGGAGTGGTGAGTTCGTATGATGATGCCCGCATACGCTATTATCGAAATGAAGAGAATATCGGAGGAACGAACCTTGTGTCTCAATGGAATCATTCCGTAGAATATGCTCAAGGTGATTGGATTATTCTTGCAACGGATGATGATATCTACGAGAATGCTTTTTTGGAAACAGCAGACAGGTTACTGAATAAATATCCGAATGTGGATATTTTTAGAGGGAGAATTGCTTCCTTTAATAGTTCTTCTCCTGATTCCCTTTTATATGCAGAATGTTGTTTGCCAGAACATACATGTTTGGAAGAGTTTTATTATTATCATTTTCATGGCATTCATGGAGGTATCCCTCAGTATGTTTTCCGAAAAAGCGCATTAGAGTCGATTGGCGGATTCGTTGACTTTCCTAAAGCTATTGGCAGTGATGATGCAACTGCAATATTAATAGCAAAAAATGGGATTGTTTGTTCTGGTGAATTTTTAGTTAGGTTTAGAGTTTCAAAAATAAATATATCATCAGAAGGTACAATAGTTCGTTAAAAATTTGACTTAAATTAGTTAAAATATGATCGCTAAACGGCTGATTTTAGTCCGAATAGCATGAGTTCTTTGAAATAGTGTTCTTTTAGCCCTTGATTTTTGTGCGGGTTCGGTATTTCCCCGAACGCTGATAAAAATCTTTGAATCATCATAGCATTGTGCATCAGCAGCTTACTATCAGCAATAGACAGATTGAGATTTTGTTCTTTTGCAAACGCTTTTGCAACGTTGATAGCTGCAAGTGATAGATTAAAAGCAAAATCCATTGCCTGCTCGTTGCGTGCCTGACAATGATTAAGGCCTGTAAACTGCTTTGCATCTCTAAAAAGAAACTCAATTTGGAAACGTGAACGGTAGATATCAATTACATCTTGCGCACTCATTTCGCAGTTTGTTGAGAAAAAGATTTTCCTCGTTTGAGCCTTTTTGTCTGAGTCTTCAAAGTCAACAATAACTACTTTAACGTTTCTTTTGAGACTAACAGCATTGACCACAGTAGACCGCACAATCACTTCTTGATTATCCCACATAAGGGTCTGTTTTTGGAA
>JALFZG010000025.1 GCA_022784645.1 Bacteroidales bacterium | reverse complement strand
TAATATATTGATAATCAATAAGTTATAAGAATAAGAAGTTGTTCAAAAACGATTTTTGAGCAGACCATACCCCCTTCGATTTTCTTACTGTAATACTGTAATCTGTAATGCTCAAAAACGTAACTCTCTATTAATCAATTAATTAAGACTTTTCAGTATGAGAAATTCAGCAGAAAATCATTATGATATCCTATCGCCATATGCCCCTCAGATGCCCAAACCACTGCCTCAAATGCTCCATTTGGCGATAAAAAACGCTCCTGAACACATGAAAGCGGCCATTTCGAATTCGCTGTTTCCGGCCTTCGGTTCGCTCATGCACAATGTAGGATTCCGTTATTCGGACAACGTTTTCCACGAACCGCACTTCATGTGCGGGCTGATTGGACCAATGAGTATCGGTAAGGGCAGCATCAATCCAAGATTCCAGTTCGCTATCCCGAGATCCGCATTTGTGCTGCGCGTATCATGCCCGACCATCTGCACATGATACTGCATGTCACGCAGCGAATGGATACTTCTTTCAATAAGGTGCTGCGTAGCTGGGGCCTGACGAGGCGGCCGTGCGCGATGTAGCGCTCCGCGAGGGGCTGCCGATGATTTATATCCTCGACAACGGCCTGCCCGGCGGCGCGAAGTATAAACCGCCAGGATACCTTATCGAAGCCATTGCCGAAGGGCGGCTTCTCCTCCTCTCTCCCTGGCTACACCATGTGCCCAACAAAGGCCGCTGCTCCCGCGCCGAGTGCACAGCCATGAACGCGATGGCAGAAGCCATCGCCAATGAGGAGGTGTAAAATGCAGCGATAATATCGCCTGTTAGGTAAACGATACAAATAACTGCCCTCCCCGATAAACATAAAATGTAGCAAAGATTAAAAACTCAACCCTCAATACAAAAACACTTTCTGCTCCGGACTGCTCCTTGGGTGATTAGCGGAGGAAAAGGCGGATGACCTTATCTTTCCAGGTGGCGTAGGGTTGGTAGCGGAGTACGAGGTCAAGCCAGGTGTATTTCTTTACGATGGACTTCTCATGGGTGAAGGTGTCAAACGACTTGCGTCCGTGGTAGCTGCCCATACCCGAATTGCCCACTCCGCCAAACGGCAGGTTATTGGTAGCAATATGGATGATGGTATCGTTTACGCAGCCGCCTCCGAAAGCGAGCCGCTCGGTGAAAAGGCATTCTGTACGTTTGTCTTGCGTAAAGAGATAAAGCGCCAATGGATGCGGACGGTCTTGGATGAAGTCAAACGCCTCTCCTGCATCGCGCACCGTAAGCACCGGCAAGACGGGCCCGAAGATCTCCTCCTGCATCACAGGATCGGTAGGCAAGACATGGTCGAGGATGGTGGGTTCGATGCGGAGGGTATTGGCATCAGAGCGACCGCCCAAGACTATCTTCTTCACGTCAATCAGCCCGCGGATGCGGTCGAAATGTTTGCTGTTGATAATCTTCCCGTAATTCGGATTGGCGAGCGCATCCGAGCCATACATTTTCTTCTCCTCCTCTATGAGCATCTTCACGAACGAATCGTGCACCGACTCCTCCACCAATACGTAGTCCGGTGCGATGCAGGTCTGTCCGCAGTTGAGGTATTTGCCAAACACGATGCGTCGTGCTGCCAGTCGCAGGTTGGCCGTGTGGTGGATGAAGCATGGCGACTTGCCTCCGAGCTCCAGCGTGATAGGCGTGAGGTGTTCGGCCGCTTTATGCATGACCATTTTGCCTACCTCTACACCTCCGGTGAAGAAGATATAATCGAACTTCTGCTCCAGCAGACTCTGGTTTTCAGCTCTTCCGCCCTTCACCACGGTGATATACTCGGGCGGGAAAGTCTCGCTGATGAGTTGGGTGATGACCTCGGTGGTGGCAGGAGAGTAAGCCGAAGGCTTGAGGACCACGGTGTTACCCGCTGCAATAGCGCCAACGAGGGGTTCGAGCGAGAGGAGCACGGGGTAGTTCCAAGGCGACATAATCAGCACCACGCCATAAGGGTCCTTCTTAATCATCGACTTCGCCGCGAAATTGGTGAGGGGCGTGAGTTTGCGCTCGGTGCGTGCCCAGCGGCAGAGGTGCTTGCGCATGTGGCTGATCTCGGAGAGGGTCAGTCCCACCTCACACATATACGCCTCTGAAGCCGACTTACCCAAGTCGGTACGTAAGGCATCGAGCAGTTCTTGCTCGTACTTGAGAATAGCGCTCTTGAGGCGGTCAAGCGCCTGCTGGCGAAAACGGAGTGAGAACGTATCACCCTTGAGGAAATAGGCGCGTTGTGCGTCAACAATCGGTTTGGCATCCATAATTTTATAGGTGGGTTCTAAAAATTCCCACTTAAGAAAAACTATACATTATTGTGGGTAACAAAAATACATTATTTGTCATCTTTTGGTTTCTTTTCGGCCCAAATCGTAAGTAAAATCAGTCACGTAGCTCGCTACGCTCCCTCTTTTACTTCCAATTTTTCCTCGAAAATAAATCCAAAATCTAAACAGCTAATTTTTAGAACCCACCTATA
>JALFZG010000004.1 GCA_022784645.1 Bacteroidales bacterium | reverse complement strand
CATGCGCGTATATAAGCAGATGAAGATGTACAACGACGCAAGCACCAACCCCGTGCTGTATCGTAAATAAGGATGCCAAAAAATATCCTCGTCATACGTTTTTCAGCGTTGGGCGACACGTCCATGTTGCTCCCTGTGCTGTACGGAGCTGCTCTTGAGCAGCCCGATTGCACGTTTACACTACTTACCTCACATCGCAATGCTGAGCTCGTAACCAATAGTGCCCCATCGAATCTGCATATTTGGGGCGTAAATCTCAAAAACTACAAGGGATTAAAAGGATTAAGAAGGCTATATAATGAGGCACTGTCAAAGCAATTTGATGCCGTAGCAGACATGCACGATGTGTTGCGAACGAAAATTCTCCGTTGCTTTTTCCGATTGAGGGGTATTCCCATAAGCGTGATTGATAAAGGGCGCAGAGAAAAGCGTATGCTTTGCAGGCAAGGAAAAAAGAAACGGCTCACTCCGCTCCCGCATACTACTGAACGCTATGCAAATGTGCTTCATCAACTTCAAATCAAAACAGCATTATGGCGGCCCACACCTTACCCCGAAAAGAAAGGCATAGGCATTGCTCCCTTTGCCAAACATCAGGGGAAAATCTACCCCCTCGATAAGATGGAAGCCGTTATTGCCGCATTATCGAAGCAAGGTGAACCCATCTGCTTATTCGGAGGTGGCCCCTTAGAAGAGCAGCAGATGCGCCGATGGAGTGCCATCTATCCGAATGTGCGTTTCACTCCTGGGCGGAGTTTGAACGAAGAGATTCAGGCAATGGCTAAGCTGCGCGTGATGCTCACGATGGACTCTGCCAACATGCATCTTGCCTCGCTCGCGGGCACCCGCGTAGTGAGTATATGGGGTGCAACCCATCCCTTTGCCGGATTCCTCGGCTATGGGCAGAGTGAGTCAGATTGCATTCAGGTCAACCTCCCATGCAGACCCTGCTCCGTTTTTGGCAACCGCAAATGCCAGTTTGGCAACTACCCCTGCATGCAGGCTATCACACCACAAGAAATCCTCCAAAAGCTCAGTATATGAAGCACTACCTTCTTTTCGTTTCGCATACCTACGCATACAGCATCCTGCGTCCGATCCAACGCGCTATCCGTCAGCGAGGGGATGAGGCGGCTTGGTTCATAGAATCAACCTCTCCAGACTTGTTGCAAGCCGATGAAAAACGACTACGCACCCTTCGTGAAGTAAAAGCATTTGCGCCCATAGCCGTAATCGCACCCGGTAATTGGGTTTATCCGTTTTTTCCGGGAGTAAAAGTAGAAGTGTTTCACGGCTATCCGATGCGCAAGCGAATCGAACCCATCGACGACCATTTTACGCTACGCGGATGGTGGGATATATACTGCACACAAGGGCTAAGTAGTACGCCCTATTTCAACGAGCTCAGCTTGAAGAACGGCTATTTTAAGATTTACGAAACGGGTTGGAGCAAAGTAGATGATTTCTTCCCGCTGCAACCTGACCCAAAACGTGCGCGGCCTTGTATTCTCTATGCCCCCACTTTTTCCAAAGGCATCTCATCTGCATGGATGATGGCGCCCGTGATTGCGCGTTTGGCAGAAACGAAAAATTGGGATTGGATTATTACTTTTCACCCTAAACTCGATGAGCCAGCCCTCCTTCGGCAATACGAGCAATTGGCAGCCGAGCATCCGAATGTTGACTTCCGCCGCATCAACGAAGGCATCCGAACGTTTCGCGAAACCGATGTATTGCTCTGCGATAGCAGTAGTTTGATTGTAGAGTATCTGATGACAAACAAACCGGCTGTTACCTACCGCAACACCCACCCGGGGCCGTTTCTTATTGATGTGCAGGAAGCCCATGAGATTGGTCCGGCAATTGAGCAGGCGCTCACGCATCCGGATTCACTCATGCAGGCTATCAACGACTATACGGCTTTCCACGAAGCGCATCGCGATGGTCGCAACTCCGAGCGTGTGCTTGATGCCATCGATGATTTCATCGCGCGCTACCAAGGCAAACTGCCGCGAAAGCCTTTCTATCCGATTCGGCAAATTAAAATGCTCTATTATTATCTTCGAACTCGCATTCTTTCTACATGATTTCTCCCATCATCAGCAACTTAGGCATACTCGTTTTTCTGCCCTTGATTATCGCTTTGGTGCGCACACCATTCAGCCGCGACAACTATGCCCGTCAAGGTTTTGTGTTCGCTCTCAGTGCCATTCTCGTATGCTCACTATGGCGCTATATCGCGCTTTACTGGGCGTTTGGCCTGAGTGCGGTATTTGCGCTTATTTACCTGATAAAAGAGCGACCAACCTTCCGCATGAATGCGCTTACGGCCGTTAGTCTTGCTTACGTTGGCTGGTGGTTTATATCGCTGATTTGGTCAGCTGCCAAGGGACGCGGATTGGGGATGTCCATGGAAATGCTGCCCCTATGCGTAATGTGCTTGTATAGTTGTTTCTTCCGACTTACAGAGGAGGAGAAACACACGATTGTGCGTCCATTTTTTCAAGCAGCGAGCATCTTCGTAATGGTCGGATTGATTGCTGTAGTATATAATTGTATTCATTTCGGCATATTGCCTTGGAAATGGCCTTTTCTCCAAAAAAGCACCATCAACGACTTGCTCGTATATCAGGTGGTTTTCTGCTTTTTAGGTGGTTATACCGGTTATACGCATCCATCTTACAACCTGCTACCGCTCTTCCTCGCCCTATGCCTCATGCTCCCATCTCTCAGAAAGAATGGCAGTAGCGCAGCAGCAGCGACAGCGACAGCAGCAGCAACAGCGTATGCGTATGCGCCATCGCTTGGAGCGAAGCGCAAAAGGATGGCACTCATGTTCGGGCTGCTGCATGCGGGCACCCTGCTTCTCGCACTCTTTTCTCAATCGCGCATAGGACTGATTTTTTCGCTCTTTCTTATTCCGTGCGCTATTCTTTTTTTTACATGGCATAAACCAGCAGCAAGATGGGCTGTTATCAGCGTAGTAGCGCTATCCTGTATTGCTGCCGGCATCATCCTCCGTCCGCAAATACAGTCGTTCAAATCTGACTCTGTTCGGAAATTAATGCACGAACTCTGCTGGCAGTACGTACAGAAGAAACCCTGGTTGGGCAGCGGCGTCGGGGCACTCAATCCGGTAGAAATGAGCCAAACAATCGGCATCTCCTATTGGCCGAATATCGGCACCATACCGGAAGATGCCACCGTAGAGAATTGGCCGTATCGCACCAAAATGCTCCCGCATAATCAGTTTATAGCCGACTGGGCACAAACGGGCATAATCGGTTTTTTGCTTTCCATCCTGCTCTATCTCACGATGGCGGTTTCCATTCTGCCCATAAAAGCTCCGTTCGGGGCATCCGAAAACGCATTATCGCATAGAATAGCCCTCTCATTGTTCTTCTTCCTCTTTATCGTTTTTTCTTTCATCGATTGCCCTCTTTTCATAGCTAAGGGGCTGTATCTCTTCGGAATACTTGGTATATTGCAAAGCAGACAAGAAGTCTAACTTCATACACGTCATAACAATCCGAACAATTGCATATTGCATTTTTTGCGTAACATCGTGTTACGTTACGCTTTGGTTGCGTTGTAAATTTGCTCTACCTGTGTATAGAGGTTGTGCCATCGGTTGTAAGCTGCTTGGTATTCCGAGGGCACATCTTGCGGGTTGAGTGTATGGAATCGGACGTTGGTGCAATAGTAGCGGGATTCATTTCCGGTGAGAGATTTCCATTTTCTTACGGCTTTCTGCAAGGTGTTGTAAGCGGTATTGAAGTCTTGCGCATTCTCACATGCTTCAGCTGCTTCCTTGAGCATACAGCTCATGTCAAAGACAGGGGCTTCAGGAGACGTAATGCCGTCTTTGATGCCGATATCGTATAAGCAGGCAAGGAAGTCCGGTGCATTGGCTTTGATGCCATCAGGAAGTGTGAAGGTCTTTCCTACATGATAGTATTGCTGGAAGATGCGCTTGAGTTGTGCAAGGAAAGCCGGTTTGAGGCTGTCGTCCTTAAGATAGTACGTTTTTACTGCCCCACGTCCACGCTTATTGACTGAATCGGAAACTTGCGGTTCTTGAGCCATACATGGCCGTACCGCTGTTCTCTGCACCATTTCTGCCACTTCAGTGGTTACTTCTGCCGCTTCATTAGTTACTTCCGCTGCTTCAGTTATAACTTCCGCTGCTTCAGTTACAATCTCCGCAGCTTTCGTCTCCAGCTCTTCCTTTTGCTGGAGCAGGATATGGAACTGTTCACCAAGCAAATGTATGACGTTGTCAATATGCACATAGTCGGCAGAGGTGGTCTCTGCCACCTTTGCCAACGTTCGCATCGCATCGCGATTGATGCGTATCAGGGTCTGTATAAGTTCAAGTTGTGTGTCCATTGCTGACGTTAATCGGGGATTGTATGGATGCGGTTCATGAGGAAGTCAATGGGCCGGAGGGCTTCTTTTAGAGTGCCGACCTCAGCAAACTCGTCCATCTCCATCCACGGGTCACCCACCAACAATTTCTCTCCATCGCTGATGACCAAGGCATGGCAATATACGGGGAATTGGAAGTCGTTGTCGAGTTGGTATTGCGCCATATCGAGGGCAGCTGTAAGGGTGTCTTCAATAACGATACCGCACAGTGGAATGGCATTGACGAGCAGGATAAAGTCCCATCCGAAGCCATCGTTGAGGGCTCCTCGCCATTTCTCTACGAACTCGAAGGTGTTGTTTTCAGGATGCTCCCAATCGATGATCTTGATAATACCACGATCGCATTTCTTTCCCGTACCATAATCCCAAGGCAGGCCGTTGAGCATATAGCCGCGGGCTATTTCAAAGGCATCAAGGGTGTCGAGCGGGTAACGATTGTTGGGATTGTTGAGATGGCAACGCCATGCGAGGTGCGACATTGTCAGGCAACGCATCTCCAGCGCGTAATAGACCTCCCCCGTGGGATTGATTTTTTTCAGGCTGTTCTCAAACCAGAAGAAACTGTTGTAGATATGTGGGGAACTGTATTCCGCTCTCTCATCCAATTCGTTGTTGGCTGGAAAGGGGCATTTATGTTTTGCCCATCCCATGCGCAGGAGTTGTTGTCTGATGCGGCGGTGGGCATTTGTTATTCGCTTCGTGTCATTGCAAGCGGATGTCAAGTTTTTTGATGTACGATTGATATTGTTCATAATGAAATAGTTTTATCTTGTCCTTATTTGAGTCATAACTTATGATGCGCATTGGTCATAAGTTAAGACCAAGGTCGATCATAAGTTAAGACCATTTTTTGTGTAGAGTAGGGTGTGTTTTAGCGTGTATAAATGTTAAAAACTATTAACGCTCAAGTGAGCCTCAAGAGGTAAAATTTGCTACCACGCGAGGAAAATTTTGTTGCCTCGCGAGGAAACAAAAATTACCTCTCGGGAACGCCATTTTCAGCGTAACGTAACACGATGTTACGCAAAAACGAAGTTTGTCTATGAGGCCTCATAGCTCATCTGCCGGCAAATCTGTAGCCCCATTTCGGTTTTGCGGAAGCGGTCCTTGCCAATCTTTTCGACCCAGCCGTTCTTGATCCAGCGCGCCACCACAGTGCGGTATCCGGTTGCCTTGAGGTTCATCTGCGCGTAGGCATCTTCTACGTTGCAGTAGTAGAACAGATTATTCAGTTGACAGAACACCCATGCGTTGGAACTGCGAGCGAAAACGGGTACCTGCATCATCTGTGCGTTCTCCTCGATGCTCTCGTTCATCTGCTCACCGAAGTACTTCAGCTGGAAGTAGAGCACATATTCGCTCACCCATTGGGCAAACTCCAATGTCTTACGCCTCAACTTCTTGCCATCAAGCAGATAGAGTGCACATCCAGCTCGGAAGCCCATCACGGCAGCACGCTTGCGGAAGGTGTTGATGCTTTGGTTACCCGATATTTCACTCACCGTTTTTTGCTGAGCGCACCAGTCGAGCTGCTGCTGCTTGAGTTGCGGAATGCTAATGACGTCACCTTTAACCTCTGAGAGAAGAATATCCTGAATCTTCAGAAGCGTCTCCATGTTTGTTTTCGTACGTGAGCGCTCCTCTGCCTCCTCGTCGATGTCCTGAGGGAAAGAGCAGAATCCTACACGCGTCACAAGGCCATCCTCTGCATTCTTGTAGTGGTGCTTCACTGCCTTAGGCGTACCGCTGGTAGCGAGGTTGACCGCTACAGGTACTCGAGCACTCGTTCCTGCATGACTCTTCGTGTCTTGGCCACCCACCTCTGTGTCGAACATCAGTCGCTCGTTGGCACCTCCATCACGGCTCCAGTTATTGGGCACGTTCAGCGAGTCAATCTCCGGACACACGATGATGGCACGTTTACCCTTTAGGTTCTTGATGTTCTGATAGAACTGAGCCTTCGTGGTACTGGGCATCATGATGCGGGTACCATAATGTGGGTCCTTCGGCTTCTCTTGTCCCTCGCCAGCAGCAAGACACGCATCTGCGTACTCATCGCTCTTCTGGCGGGTCTCATTGTCTTCCTCAATGACCTTGGAGATGAGCACGTTCTGCATACGCATCAGCGCACTCTTACCGATAGATTGTTCGCCTACGAGGCAACATTCGAAGCCCAGATGGTGTTCTTCTCGGTTGCGGTAGAGGAAACGGGCGTCACCACCCATCATGCCTAAGAAGGGTAGCGCCATCAGTGCCATCGCCTCTTGGCGGTCCTCAGGGTAAGGCTCTACAATGGCTTTTATCGCCCAATGAACGTTCTTTGGCAGTTTAGGAATGCGGTCTGCCACCGCCTTTTTTAACTCCTTTGCAGGAGACCCTGTAAGCATGTCCTTGACAAAATCTGTACAGGGATTTGTGAGTGAGTTTGACATAACGGCTGCAAAGGTAGTCTATTTTTTTTACACTGCAAAGGTTATCGAAATTAACGAAAAATATATATGCGGAAAACATTCGGATAATTTCAATAACCCACGTGAGTACGTGTTTTTTGATTATTAGGTTCGCACGTGCAGTACACGAGCAGTACACGTAGTTTGCACGTACTTTCGTGGACGATGAACGTGCGATGAACGTGCGATGGTAGTGCATCTAAAACTCAAAATACTCATGCGTAACGTAACACAATGTTACGCAGAAAATTTAATTAAAAATTTGAAACTGCGTAAATTCAGACAATCTGTCTACTTTTTTAGGAAAAGAATGATTGCATTCGCTAAGTTGCCGTTTGGCAATATAGTCCACCGAAGATTGGCATGCTTTTTGTATCGCTAATGTTGTTATGAAAAAGTATATTGTTTTAAGCGCGGCCGTGCTCTCACTTGCCGCCACCGTTACCTCATGTAAAAACGATGAACCATCGTTGTATTATCCTACAGCATTGGTTACCGTAAAACCTGCAACCGATTCGTTTGTGCTTCAGCTCAACGACTCTGTTGTCCTTACTCCTACGAATATGAAGCAGTCGCCCTTTGGCGATAAAGAAGTGCGTGCGTTGGTGAATTACACCACCGCTTCCTTAGCGGATAACACCGTCAGCATCAATTGGATAGACTCCATCCGCACCAAAAACGTTGAACCATCGGTAGGCGATGATGACGCCAAAGTATATGGGAAAGACCCTATTGAGATTATGCGTGATTGGGTGACAGTTGCTGAAGATGGCTATCTCACGCTCCGCATCCGTACGCTTTGGGGCACTCCCGGCAAAACGCATTACCTGCATCTGCTCAGCGGCACCAATCCGGATAACCCCTTCGAGTTGACGCTCCGCCACGATGCACAAGGCGATACCGTTGGGGTTGCGGGCGATGCGCTCATCGCATTCAATGTGCGCGAAGTGCTGCAGCAATCGGCTTCTGACAAACAGAAACTCACCATTCGTTGGCAGTCGTTCTCCGGACCGAAATCCTATGAGTTTGAGTTTGCGAATGCACAACCCAAGCCGCAGAATGCGCCCATTCAGCGCGAGGCTTTCCCCTACTCCGCTTCTGTAAAATAACTCATCCTATTCGTAAGTAAGTAATTCAAGAATCCCCATCGCACGTGCGGTGGGGATGTTGTATTTTGCGCTGAATAAAAGCAAAATCCAGCCTTACTTTTGGGAAGATAAGCGGCCTTCTTACTTGATAGTAAATGCGAGGTCGGTATGCTCAACGCCTAATTCTTCAGAGCGTTCAGAAGGTGCAGCCGCAGCAAACGAAAGCCTATATTCACCCTTGCGAAGTTCGCTTTCGCCTTTGGCATTCACCGTAAGAAGCTGCTGCTTGGGAATGCTTATTTCGAAGGTTTTTTCCTCACCAGGCGCTAAGGGGCAACGAGCAAAGGCAGCGAGTTGCTGAAGGGGTGCATCTACTCCAGCTCCGGGCACACGCACATACGCTTGCAGCGTTTCTTCCACTGCCATCTTACCTTCATTTCGGAGCGTCACGCGGCAGGTGATGGTTTGCAAATCCTTGGCTTTCAACACGATGGGCTTGTTTGCGCGACTGTGGTTATTGACAGTGGCCACATTCTCGCGACCGCTGCTATTGACATTCGCAATGGCGCAATCCAGATAGCGCACCTTGCTGTAGGTAAGACCATAACCGAAGGGGAAGAAGATATTATCGCGCATGTATTTATAGGTGCGGCCTTGCATGGTGTAGTCATCGAAAGGCGGCAATGCGTTGACGTCGCGCGGGAAGGTGATAGGCAAACGGCCCGAGAAATTATCATCGCCAAAGAGCAACTGACCGAGGGCCAAACCGCCCTCCTGCCCTGCATACCACGTCATGATGATGGCATCAGCAAGATCATAGAGCTCGGTCATATCGATGGGGCTGCCACCGGTGAGCACAAGGATAAGCCCTTCTTTCTTCCCCTCACGAATCTTACGTAGGTAATCCAGTTGCGCTTCGGACAAACGCAGATGGGCTCTGTCACCACGAAGCGGGCTGGCAATCGCCTCTCCCTCTTCGCCTTCGCAGTTGCCGTTGTTGCCAAGCACTACGATTGTTATTTCTGAGCCTTGCGAATCGCCGATAGCCCAATTGATATCGTTGCTGTTGGGTGTAGAAAGCATGCAGCCCGGACGATAATCCACGGATGTGCCGTTGGAAACCATATTGATGATGCCCTGCAAGTAACAGGTATAACGCGGTGAAAGACCATAATAATTACCCATCAGGTTATATACTTCAGTAGCCCCCTCACCCGTGACGTAGATGCGCTTGGTATCTTTTCGGAGGGGCAAAAGCCCATTGGTATTTTTCAGCAAAACCATACTCTCCTTAGCAGCACGG
>JALFZG010000072.1 GCA_022784645.1 Bacteroidales bacterium | reverse complement strand
TATGACTACACAAATGACCATCAACGGACTCAGTACCTGCACAGCGGCAGGTACTGAGAAGTACGAGAGATTTCAATCGGGTATCGGCAGACGCAAGCGTACCCTTGTGCAATACGACTACCGCCACACGGACGGAGAACTTTTCTCCTGCGTGAAGCCCACGTTGGACGAGTGCCTACAGAAGCGTAACGAGTGGCTGAAAAGGAAGGAGGACAGACTATGAGCGAGACCTATCAAACACTGATTGTCAGGTTCTGCGAGCCAATCACTACATTGGACGGAATGTTTGACGATGCCGAAGCATGGGGAGTGTCCACCTTGAAAGAGTGGATAGACAACTACGAGAGCAGCCGTTTTACCGCCATTGACCGCCATACGGCAGTCATCACGAGCGAGTACAACATGGAATGTCTGAAAGAGTGGTTGGAGAAGTACACATCTATCACTGAGAAATTAGAGTATTGAGAAATTCACTTGCGTTTAGGCGGTGTCCGCACCGCCTAAACCTAAAACCAAAAGGCAATGAATACGATAGCACGGACTATATTGGAGCAGATAGGCGGCAAGCGTTTTGCCGTCATGACAGGCAGCAGGGATTTTGTGGATATGGGCAACAGACTGCGCATGAGCCTTGCGAGGAACAAGACCAGTGCCAACCGCCTTGACATCATCTATGATGCAGGGACTGACCTCTACAACATGCGTTTTTTCCGCAAGACGTTCAGCAAGAAGACCTTCGAGAGCAAGGCAATGGACGTAGAAGTACATGAAGGCATCTTCTTCGATATGTTGGAAGAGGTCTTTACGCAAGTGACGGGACTCTATACGCACTTTTGATATGTGGGCGGCGCAAGCCGCCTACTTTCTTTCATGAGCAGGGCAAGCGGAAAAGAAAGTAGCAAAGAAACCTTTGTGCCAATCTACGATCGTATTCACAAAAACAAATTTTAATCATGGAAACAATCAGACAGAACGAAAAAATCATCTTGCACAGCAATGACGGAATAAGCATAAAGATGATTTTCAGAAACCTCACGGGCAGAAATTTTCAAGATCAGGAATATGTGGAATATATCCGGCATATCGCAATCAGGGACATGGGATTCTCTCCCGGCATTATCGAGCATTGCAAGGATGATGAGGTAATCGGTAAAGGAACAATCCCGAATGTATGAAAACTAAAACTCCGATGAAGCCGTAACTTCATCGGAGTTTTAGTTTTATTCAATTATTACACATTCTCTACAAAAGGCATCCTCGTTGATTAATAGTTGCAAAACTCTTCGAAAATTATTCATCTCATTCTCTTCGGCAAGTTCTTGTTCGATTTTCTTCCCTATATGTCCTACACGGAAATACATGTCGATTGCCTTGTCTATACCCGTTAAAATAGTTGGCATATCATAGATTTCTAAAGAATCGTCACCATCTTTTGTCGCAAAATGAATAGGGTAACTTCTTTGTTTTGTGTCAATCTTAGTCTCTTTTAACCCCAATTTCTTGTAATACAACATCGCACTCTTTTTAATATCTGCATCAAGAGAGTTCGGCATCACAATTTTTAAGATACCCTTGTCGTATTTGATGCCGTCAATCTCCAATCCAGGCGTGTTTTCTGTAAGCCATTCTGCTGCAAGTTTTACAAATCCTTCAAAATAAGAAATTGCTAAAACGGTTGATGGCAAGAGTCCTAAATGCCCAAGATTAATATTTTCGTCAATTTGTTTTTTTAATTTAGCCAAACCTATTTCCAGTGAATCTGTAGCTACTTTATTTCCCTCTGCATCAAATTTCACTTCATACCGTGTGTTAGTTATACCTAACAAATCGGTAGGTATTTTTGCTTCTTGTTGAGCTATTACAAATGCTCGATCCAATCCTACACGACCAAGGAAAAGACCATATTCAAATAAGACATTATCACGGGCTGATTCAAAATGTGTATCTCTGACAATAAGTTCGTCATCAGCAGAAAATACCATAAAACCGAAATCAAATAGACTGGCAGATTTAACCAATGTTTCTAAAAAAGATTCATTGTTCTTAAAGATATTGTCAGTCCAAAGATAACAATCGTAATTCTCCTTAAAAAAGTCTTTAACTCGTTTAGCTACGTCAAGACCTTCGCTTGACGAACCGATAAATATTCTTGGTTTCATATATTACCTAAATCCTTATTTATTTTATAAACTTCGTCTTCCAATACTTTTAATGCCGCAAGTTTTTCTGGCTTATCTTTAAAAACATATTCGTTTCCAACCACTGACTTCAGGTCATCTTGCTTGCCGTCATTCCATAAATGGAACATCGTATGCCACAAGATATAAACCAAATCCTTGTATTCTTTTTGTACGTAATCTTGTACTGGTATTGAGTAGCAGATAGCATTGATTTCAAAACTTGTAAGTGGGATATCTTTCTCAGAATCTGTACGAACATTTTTTAGAAACCTGATCATTCTTTTCAAACGTCCATTTGTATCTGCACTTCTTTGGTTTATTCTTGATATGCTTAGAAACGGATAATCCGGTCCTTCAGAAAGTCCAGTGCTTTTATTATATATTTTTATGCCACGTTCATTCTCTGGCATTCCATCCAATACATAATCCAATGATTGAAACCATGATGATGTTACAATATCTACATCTCGATGAAGATTTTGATTAGTAATTTTCACAGCCTTTGGCTTTGATGTGTCACATATAGTATATGTACGTGACATTATCTTTTCAATCTGTGTCCGCAAGGATGCCATATCCTGAGAACTATTTCCCTCATATTGAGAAAATGAGTTATCGAACTGACACAATCTGCCAATTTGACAGTCATTATATTTCCATGTTTTCGCTAATTCTTGTCTTACCTTAAAAATGTCTGTTCCGACAAATTTCTCACATAGTACAAGCAAGTCTATATCACTAGCTCCCCTTATGTGTGTATCTGTCATAACAGAGCCTTGGTATTCATACGATACATTCGTTAGAGATTCTCTCAGATGCTGTTTAACGACCTCCCCTGCGGCTTTGGTACGTTTTGTGTATTCATCATCAACCGCCTTCATTGCACGCATTACATACCTTGCCACATCTTTATCATATGCAGACTCTCCACTGAACATCCTTTGCTCTACGAGCACTGAAGAATCTGGATTGTATCGATTATTTATTTGGCTCAGTTTTTGGGAATAATCCATATTTTTACGCTTTTATTACAAAAAGTGCAAAAAGCGTGCCAAATGACAAAATGGCACGCCTAACTATTATTTATCAGTTCTTTTAAGGCTCGTACAGTAGCGCAAACTCCGCCTTCCTGCGTTTGAGCAGCATCTTGTGCCGTTTCCCCTTGTAGTTGCAGAAAGCGATGTACTCCTGATAGATGTTGCGGTCGCCAGCCTCTAACTTCCTTATCAGCGTGCTTTTGGGTATCTTGTTGCTTCCCAAGAGCCGATATGGTCCGACATTGTAGGCAAGTGTGGCAAGCAAAAGAGAATCTTTCCCAAACTTGCGGAACATGGCACAGAACTTCCGCAAATCCTTCCGCAGCAACGCCTCGCCCTGCTTGCGTGTCATAGTTCTTGCGGAATACCTTTCTCCCGGTTGCAACTGATGGCCATATGCTACATACGGATGATGTATTTCGGTATGCCAGCCCTCGAAGAACTTGATGCAGCGCACCGCCCTCTCAAACCGTGGCAGGCGATAAATCCTTGCCGCCTCTGTGCGGTCGCCCTGTGCAAGCAGAGGGCAGACCGTAAGGAGCGCACAGCAGATTGTCATGAATATCCGCATCATCACGACAAGGGCTTGAAGTTACTGATGGGGACAACAGACAGCGTATCGTCCTTCGCGTTCTGGTTGTTGAAGTCAAACTCCATCTCGTAGGCATTCCCGAAATTGTCCTCCACCACCACGATGAAGTTCTGTGCCTCGCTGCATCCCGATGTGTAATACAGGCGGAACTTCTCATTTTCGAGCAGGTAGCGGTCGTTGGGCAGGAACGTAATACCGTTGTCCATTTTCAGCATACCCTCACCCTCAAACTGGAAATAGCGGATGGTGTAGAGCGCATTGGTATAGTTGCCCTCCTTCTTCATCTCGCAGCGTATCTCCACCGTCTGCCCCTTTGTCACTTTGTTGGGAACGGGCATCGTCTCCACCGTGAACGGATAGGACTGCTGGATCTCCAGCTCGTCGTCGCAGGAGGCGAGGAAACACCCCATCAGCCCCACGAACAGGACGGTTGCCATACTCATAAGTTTCACTCTCAGGTTCTTGATATTCTTGATGTTCATTGTCATTCTTTGTTTTGATGGTTACTGATTTTCTGTTTGGCCACAAGGTACTCGTTCAAGTCCTTGTAGCCCGAATAGAGTCCGGAATGGTCTGCCACACGCTCCCCAAAACGCTTACGCAGGACTTCCACCGTCCTGTGTCCAGCATCGTCATGGTCGAGGTGGCAGACTATTTCTTGGTAATCCTCCAAGGCAGGTATTGCCTTGTCCACATTGGCTACGGAGTTCAGCACAAGGCTGTCCTCCTCATTCCCGATGCCCAGAGTCAGTGCAGAAAGCCAATCCATAAAGCCCTCGTAGAGGTGGCAGCTACTGCTTCCCTGTCTGAATGAAGTGATGTCCTTTGGAGGTATGCACCCCTTGAAAAAGCGGTTGCGCAGCTCAAAACCACCGCAACGATTTCCGTAACCGATGGAAAAATACCGCTTTCCGTAGAGCCGGAAATGGACTTCCTTGCAATGCCGTTGGGCAATCGCCGGAGCAATTCCACGCTCCTCCACATACGAGAGCAATGCCCGATGACTTAACGGCCTTATCTCCATCTCCTCAAAGACAGGCTTCTTTTCCACGGTCTTATGAGGACGAGGTTCTATCTGCGGAAGCGGAACAAAGCCCGCTTCCGTTATGAATCTTGCCTGCTCCATGAAGTCGCTGCTACGGACAAACTCGCCTGCCAACGTGAAGATGTCACCGCCTTTGCCAAGACCGAAGTCATACCAAAGTTGCTTGTCCACGTTCACACGAAACGAGGGAGTGCGTTCCGTGCGGTAAGGTGCGGCATACCACCATTCATTGCCCCTCATCCTCAGCGGCTCGTGTCCGAGCCTTGCAAGAAAATCGGCCAGCGGTATCTGCCTCAATGCGTCAATCTCCATACACCATATCAGTTAATGATGAACTTCACGCCCACGCCGAACTGCGTATGGAAATGCCCTGTGGAGTTGCCCCAGAGACACCGTTCCCGAAGGTTGGCGAGCAGGGCTACACGGTCGGCCACATAAAACTCCACATCGAGTGTCAGCGCACCGCCATAGATGAAGGAAGCTTTATCGTGGAGCATCGCCCCGTCGTACAGCACCTTGTCGCCCCAGTTCACCGTCTCATAGCCTGCAAGAGCCGAAGCCCCAGCATAGACAAAGAGCACCTTCCTTGCGTCCGACAGCACTTTCAGATAGTAGCCACCCTCCGCCGTAAACTGCGCCACGGGTATCTTCTTCTCCTTGTAGGACTGGTTCTTCAGCAGGTATTCGCCACCGAACACCCACTTGTTGCCCCCTTTGGTATAGGTGGAGAGAATTGCACCAAGACTGTACCCGCCATCGTTGCCACCAAGTTTGAAGCCGTCCGCCATGTTCGCCTTCACCTCAATGCCCTGCATTTTCGGCAGGCATCGCTGGGCGTGCGCCTGCCCCGTGAAAAGGGCAAGCGACGCGATAATCATAAAAAGACATTTCTTCATAGAGTCAGCGCACTTGAAGTTCGTTGATGGTATTGGCACGCACCAAGTCCTCGTTCTCAATCACGAAGGATTGGTGACGGCCACCGTTCTTCTCGTTCAGTTCCACCACGAGGCACTTGTCGTCGGGGATGGTGAACTTCGCCATCGTGAACACTGTGCGCTCGCTCTTCTTGCCCGGCACACAGGTAGCATAGTTCTGCGCACGGAGCGGCAGGATAACC
>JALFZG010000063.1 GCA_022784645.1 Bacteroidales bacterium | reverse complement strand
CAATATGATAAGCGACACCCTGGAGTATGAGTTTGACACCGAAAAGAAATTCTCATACGAAGGCCTTACTATGCCGGAAATGGTGAAGCACATAAGCCGTTTCATTGCAAATGTATGGCAGATACATCCTTTTGGCGAAGGGAACACACGCACAACAGCTGTGTTTGCAATACAGTTCCTGAGACACTTGGGCTTCGAGGTTACCAACGAGATCTTTGCAGAGAACTCAAAGTATTTCCGCAACTCACTCGTAAGAGCCAACTACACCAATATGCAGTATGGCATCACAGAGACAACAGAATATCTGGAACGATTCTTCCGCAACTTGCTAATGGGTGAACAGAATGAGTTGAAGAGTAGATACATGATTGTGGGTACAAAATGGGAAGAAAACAAGAAAGATGATTCTTCTGTTGCCCAAGAAAGTACCCAAGAAAACGCTGGCAGTACCCAAGAAAGTACCCTAGAAACGAATAAGAGTACCCAAGAAATGATTCTTGAAGAAATACGCAAGCACCCTTTCACTACTCGTCAGCAACTTGCCATAGTCATCGGCATAACGCCTGATGGCATCAAGAAGCAGCTGGATAAGATGAAGAAAGCAAATCGCATCAAGCATGTAGGGCCAACGAAAGGCGGGCATTGGGAAATCATAACAGAATAAGTCCTGTTCTTGCAAATAGTAATCACATCCCTTTACCTTCCGCTCTTCTTTTGCTCTTGTTTTTACATATAATGAACTGCCCTCATAACACTATAGATTGCCCCTGCACGAAGGACTGTCCGCGGCATGGGATATGTTGGCATGTGGGTAGCTTACCATTTCTAATGTATGAATAGAAGAGATATTTACAATCGTTTCGATGGCCGTTGCGCGTATTATGGCAGATATAGAGAAATCGCATCATTCTCAAGATTTGGCACGCGTGCGTACCGAATCTTTTAAAACGTTATTGGATGACATTCGTCATATTATAGAGAAGGGGTTACAAGAAGCATATTTTATTGGTTCACAAATATAATAATTAATATGGAAAAAGAATTATCTGCTCTTACTGTAGATTTGGCTGAAGTTGCCAAAGAAGAGGGTAAAATACGTGTGATGCTATGACACCATCGTTGGAAAACTATATTGAATCGGAGATATTACCTCGATATGAGGCTTTTGATGCGGCGCACCAGCGTGACCATGCGGATTCGGTTATCCGACAGAGTCTTGCGCTGGCTGAGCATTACGATGTAAAAAAGGACATGGTATACGCCATTGCCGCCTATCACGATACCGGTTTGGTGGTGGATCGGAAGACGCACCACCTGGAGTCTGGGCGCATAATTCGTGAGGATGCTCGTTTGCTGGAGTGGTTCACTCCGGAGGAGATTGAGGTGATGGCTCAGGCTGCTGAGGATCATCGCGCCAGTAGCGACCATGAACCTCGCAGTATCTATGGTAAGATTGTGGCCGAAGGCGACCGACTGATCGATACGGACACCATCATTCGTCGAACGATACAGTATGGCTTTGCGCACTATCCGGAGATGTCGCGTGAGGAGCAAATCGCTCGGGCCATTGCACATCTGCATGAGAAGTACGCCGAAGGTGGGTATCTGAAGCTGTGGATTCCCGAGAGCCCTAATGCCGGTCGTCTTCGAGAACTATGGGCACTCATCCGTCGTGAGGATGAACTACTCCTGCGTGTTGAAAACATTTATGATGAAATATTAAATAATTGAAGTACTATGATCAGACAATGTACGATTATCTTTGGCTGTCTGGCCGTGGGCGAACTGATTGTGTGGCTCACGGGCATCAGCATACCGAGCAGCATCATTGGCATGCTGCTTCTGACAGCTTTGCTGCAAATGAAAGTCTTCAAACTGGAATGGGTGAAGGGAATGTCGGATTTCCTCATCAGCAACCTGGGCTTCTTCTTCGTACCACCAGGCGTTGCACTTATGCTCTATTTCGACATCATAAAGGCAGAACTGCTACCCATCGTGGTGGCAACGGTCATCAGTACCGTGCTGGTGATGATTACAACAGGATGGACGGATCAGTACCTGCGTAAGTTGAACCATAAGAAAGAGGACGGACATGGAAATAATGAGTAACCCCATCATACTGCTTGCCTTCACCTTCGGCATCTATTACGTGGCACGCCAGATACAGAAGTGGACGGGATGGGTTGTGCTCAACCCCATTCTCATCACCATTGCAGCCCTAATCGCCCTGCTGCAGCTGACGGGCATCAGCTACGAAACCTACGAGCAAGGCGGACAGTACATTGATTTCTGGCTCAAACCGGCCATCGTGGCACTGGGTGTGCCACTCTATCAGAATCTGGGACAGATCAGACGTCATCTGCTGCCTATCCTCATGTCGCAACTTGTTGGCTGCCTGGTGGGAATAGTCAGTGTCACCCTGATAGCATCAGCCCTTGGAGCATCACACGAAGTCATCGTATCGCTGGCGCCCAAATCCGTCACCACCCCTATCGCCATGGAGGTGTGCAAGGCGGCTGGCGGTATCCCACCACTCACGGCAGCTATCGTGGTGATCGTAGGTCTTTTCGGAGCTATCTTCGGATTCAAGATTCTGGAGGTGTGGCACGTACGCAATCCTTTCTCGCAAGGTATCAGCATGGGCACGGCAGCACATGCCGTAGGCACATCACGCGCCATGGAGAAGGGTGAGACATACGGTGCGTACTCTTCGCTCGGTCTTATCCTGAACGGTGTCCTAACAGCATTGCTCACTCCTTTTGTTCTGAAGTTGCTGGGGGTTTAAGAGTTATACTATGACTTACGAAGACTATATAGCGCAACAGCAGCAAGCCCTTGAGGAAGAGCAGTCTGATGACTGCTGCTTCCTTACCAATCAGCCGGAAGGTCAGTTTGTCCGTGGGCATTAAAACATATCTTTTCGGAAAAATTTTGATTTATAGGCTATTGGTTGTTGGAATTTTTGTTCCAATACTTGCACAATCCAAAATTTCTTTGTATCTTTGCAACCGAAAAAATCATATCGTATGAAAAACATTCTCCAAAAGCTCAATTTGGACAATAGTAATAACTGAATAAGGTTCGGAGTGGTCTTACATCACATGGCTATGCTAATTCCATCTTTACGTATGACCGATGCCGGACAAAAAGTAATGCTTATACAACTATGTTTACGATAACTATTACCAATAATGAGATACAGGCTATAGAGGCAGACGAATTGGTCGGGAAGATTGAGTTCGAACGTGAAGGATCAGAACTGGTGATTTTGCATACGTATGCCTATCAGTCGGGCCGAGGTATCGGTTCGATTCTCATGGATGCAGCAGTTGCTTATGCTGCCGAGCAGAACCTGATCATCCGACCGGTTTGCTCCTTTGCAGTTAAATATATGGAGAGGAGAAAATAACCTGCAAGCGTATAAAAATATGCAATAATGCCACGGCTGAAAGCCACCATCAATCTGTAGATATGAAACACAAAATCTTCCTTTCTTTAGTGGCCGTCTTATTGACCGCCCTAAGTGCACAAGCCTATGACTTCAAGTCCGGCGACTTGTACTACAACACCACGAGCGGCACCACCGTGGAAGTTACCTATCAATCTGGGAGTACCAACTACCAAGGTCTAACTACCGCCACCATCCCTGAAATCGTTACCTACGATGGCACCACCTACTCCGTAACGAGCATTGGAAACGAGGCGTTCGCGTATTGCTCCTCTCTCACCTCCGTAACCATCCCTAACTCCGTAACGAGCATTGCCATATTCATGTGCCCGCAGGCACCATTCCAAACTACCAGGTGGCTACTGGGTGGAGAAAACTCTCCAATTTCTTAGAGATCTCCGAGGAAACAGCAATCTCCGAGACTGAGCAGCAGAACAAATCCTCCCGCAAAATCATCCGAGACGGGCAAGTCCTCATCCTCCGCAACGGCGTTACCTACGACATGATGGGCAATACGCTGTAGTTTCAAGTTTCAGGTTTCAATCCTATGCAGAATTAAACTACCTATATCAGCCTATGCTCCAGGTTGCGTACCAAAGGTAAAAATTAAGGAGCGACTAATTAAAAAACAAAACAATGAAAAAGATTCAGTTAGCACTTATGTGCGCAGTAGTGGCAGTGCTGTTTGCCTGCAAACCCGAAGGTGTAAGTGTGAAGGACATGGACGCTACCAAGTTAGACAACACCACCGCCAAATGTTGGGCATATACCATCGTTTATTCCGATGGAAAGACCACAGAAGGCTATTGGTGGGGTACAGAGCAGGAAACCGTGCTCATGTTG
>JALFZG010000047.1 GCA_022784645.1 Bacteroidales bacterium | reverse complement strand
TGCGCATGACGATGATGTTTTAGTTGTTTAACTTTGTTGATTTTGACACTACAAAGTTACTAAAAATCAGCGAATTGTGCAACTTTTTTTTGTTAAAAAATTTAATCAAAGAACACTTTTTTTTAATTCCGCCAACAGGTATTTGATTATATTTCATGGCGTATAAATATGAAACTCGTATTGACAATGAAGACGGATTGCAGGCGGTCTTGATAGCAATTCGACATTTCAACTATGATCGATTTACTTGCGTCTTGTATCAAAAGTCACGATTTGATTTAACACATGTACTTTCTTTGGACGCTGAAGTTTTGGCGGTAACTGCAAAACTCGAAATAGAATATGCAAAATTGGTAACCATATCGCGCACTTTTAACCAAAGGTTTGTGCTTCCTAACAATCAGGTTTTTTCAGCTGCCAAACAACTGCTTAATAGTATTCGTTCGGGTCTTTCTGAACTGAAAAAACTATATAAATTTTTTACGCCGAACAAAGCTGCACCTGTTCCTACTCGACCGATAGGGAACAGCATACCATATATTTACAATCGTTCGCAATTGGGCAATGCAGAATATATGCAATCATTATTTCCTGATGAAATAGAACCTAAAGCAAAACAGCTCTTCAATCATTTATTTGAATTTCTCAAGTTGATAGAACAAGCTTTTATTTTGTGTGAGGACGTACTTCATGAAGAGAATGAGATTCGGAAAGACTCTAAGCAATGCCATGAGCTATATATCGAATTTAAAAACGATCAATACCAAAGTATATTTTCGTTGATTAAGACTGACTGTTTTAACAAAAATATTTTGGGTATTTCAAATTCTGCTACTGAACTTCGAGAAAATAGCCCATCAGAAGAAGTCTTCTCTCAAAAAGGCTTTCATAATCTACCACACAACGACGTAATTGGTTTGGCTACAAAGGAGTTATTTGAAAAAGCCCAATACGGAGATTGTACTCCTGATGAATTAGCCCTATTTAAGGAGGATGAGGCCAAAATAAAACGGGTTCGCAGCATCATTCAGAACTTCGATTCAATTTTAGAGAACCTTACAAAGAAAAATAATATTCCGGCTGAAGCAATTGCCAGTTTGCTCGTGTGGAGTAAGCCTATTGAAAAATTGAAGTTCTATAACTATGTTAAAAAAACTTACAAAGAAGCAGGAGGAAAACGCGAACTAACCAGTTATTTTGGAATGTGTAGTAGTAGTTACGACATTGAACGGAAGAAAAAATATCTGGAATATATAGAAAAATTTGAGCGTTTTAACTAAAAACTTTCCCCCTTTTTTATTTTGATTTTTTGCATTTCTAAAACCACTCAAGCCGAGTGGTTTTAGTTTTTGTTTTAGATTTGGGTGCTTACGTTTTAGTTTTTGCCATTTTCTAAAACAACAACCCTTTTCGTTTTAAGTTTTTCATATTTGCGTTTTAAGTTTTTCATGTTTCGTTTTAATTTACGTTTTAGATTTGCTATTTCATGTTTTAAAATCGCTGAAAATCAGCTATTTACGTTTTATTGTCAATATTTGCACAAACAAAAATAATGTTATAATTTTGCACTCGCTTTTGGGGAACGAACACCGAAAGTGAGTGCTATTGGTGAAATGCAGATAGCCTGAGCACTCGGGCAACCGCTACCGCCCATGACGACAAGAAGGTAGCAGGTTGTAGTCGTCGTTTTTTGTTCGATATGGTACATAGTCAAATTTTTCGATTATGAAACAAACATTTGAACAAACGATCCGATTTGCAGCGATGGTGCTGAAGTCGGAGCAGTCAATGCCCGCAAGGGTGATGGTAAATCAAGAGCTGCAGAGCTGCGTGTTTTTCGTTCTGAGGGGCGGAACCGATGAGCAGCGAGAGCAACTCCAAGCGCAAATCGAGAAGGCTGTAATTTGCAGAAAGAACCTCTCGCGCGGACGCAGGCAAATGATTATTTGTCGCGCCAACGATGCGCTCACCGATGCAGCGAACATCGAGCAGTATCAGCGCATACTGGCAAACGTGTTCGGAGTAAACTACCGTACCTGCGTACGCTTCATGAGGAGGATGCCGCTATGACACCGCTGGAAGAATGGCTCGACGGCATTGCCGTAGAAGACATGCTCAATGTGTCAACACGTACGTTGCAGAAATATCGTTCTTCGGGAAGGTTACCCTTCCTGAAGATCGGTAACAAAATCTTCTACAAACGCACGGACGTGGAGGCCTATTTGGAGATGCTTTACGAAGAGCAAAACGCCCACAAACGCACCGCTCTTGTGGAGGCATGTAATCACCCCACAGACGCCCATGCATGCGCGCATAAAAAGAAAGGAGATGCCTATGAATAAAATATCCGTTGATTTGACCAAGCAAATGCAAGCAGTGAGAGAAAAACTGCTACGCAAACGTTTGCAAGGAACTCTTTTCAGTTTCTATCGCAAGCCCGCCACCCGCGTGCTGTATTACAAAGAGGCCTCACTCTTAGATGTGTATCATTGCCTGATAGACCCAAGGGTTGCCGGCAGAGAAACGGCTACCTTGCGCAGTCTCACGGACAAGAACCAACGAGCGGAGTTCAAGCGCAATAACTTCCCTTACTGCACCTTCTCGGGGCAGTTTGGGGAGATGCGCAAAAACGATGCCCTACAGCAGCATTCGAGTTTGATTTGCCTCGATTTCGACCATCTGAGCGACATCGATGCCGTAAAGCGAACACTCCTCGCTGACACCGAACTCACCACCCTGTTGCTCTTTGTATCGCCCTCCGGAAACGGGCTGAAATGGGTAGTGCAGATTGACTTGGAACAGGCTGACCACCTCGTTTGGTTTGAGGCCATCAAGAACTACCTCAGCGCCACCTACCAGCTCGAAGTTGATCCGGCCTGTAAGAACGTGGCAAGAGCCTGCTTCATCCCTTACGACCCCGATGCATATATCGCGCCGGACTTGCTACCCGAGTTGCAACCGATACGGCAGGCGAACCCAGCGCTCGATGAATTGATGCATATTGTAAAACCGATAAACATTAACGTTGAATATGATAAATAAAGATTTTTGTAGCAAATGGGCCGGAGAGGCCAATGGCGCTGCGCGCGGGCCAGAGAACAATAGGACGGAGATACTATCTCCTGCCAACGAACAATACAAGGGCCGCAGGGCGGCTGTTCCAGATGGTTCCAATGGCCCTTCGGGCGTTCCAGAAGTTCCAAGTGGTTTCAATGGTTTCAGGGGAATGACTGATAAAGAGCGCGTAGAGGCCCTCGTAGCGGCAATAGAAGCCGCTCAGCAGGATATAGCGCCGTCGTACAATGATTGGTTCAGCGCGGGCGTAGCATTAGCCTCTGCGCTCGGAGAAGAAGGCCGAACGTACTTCCATCGCATCAGCCGTTTTTATGCCGGCTACAACTACCACGAATGCGATAAGAAGTACAACGACTGCCTGCGTGATCCCAACCCGGCCTATACCCTCGGCACCCTTTTTCATCTCGCCAAGCAGGCGGGCATACAAGTAGCGCAGAGCGAAGCTAAGCAGGAGCCCTATACCCCGCCCTACCATGCTGCTGCAGCGCAGAGCGAAGCTAAACAGGAGACCTATACCCCGCCCTACCATGCTGCTGCAGCGCAGAGCCAGGCGCCCTATGCAGCCCCCTTCCCCGCGTCAGCGAATACGGCCTCAGCCGAGAACACGATGCCCAAGAATAAGTCCAAGAAGCAGAACAGAATCGCCACAATCATCGATTTCTTCAATCGGAAATTCCATAACTTCGAGGACCTGCGGCATGATGTATTGTCTGGGAAAATTCAGTACCGAAAGAGAGACGCATTCGACAATCTGGAAGACAGCTGGTATGATGTAACAGATCATGTCATTTGCTCTATAACTTGCGACATCAACGTTGAAACGGGTCTGAGCATCACCACCAACGAGGTGCATACGGTACTGAAATCCGACCGTGTTAAAAGCGTCAACCCGCTCCAGGACTGGCTGAATAACCTGCCCCAATACGAGCCTCAGGAGGCCCTTTCTCCTTATATAGATGCGCTCGCCAGTCAGGTGCACGTAAAGGCCTCAGAGGGCTCAGAAGAGGCTCAGGAGCGATGGACAAGATGGTTTAGGAAATGGTTCGTTGGCATGGTTGCCGGTTGGCTCGACCACACGCATCCCAACCATCAGGTGCTGGTGCTCATTTCCGAAAAACAAGGTATCTTCAAGACCAGCTGGCTCGAACACCTGATGCCCCCTGCACTCAGCGCCTACAGGTGCAAACAAGCCTCCGTGAGGGAAGTCACAACAGACGATAGGATGCGCATCACGGAGTTCGGACTCATCAATCTGGACGAGATTGATTCTATGAGCCCGCGTGAGCTCAACGTCCTCAAATCGGTGATCACCACGGATAAGGTCAACGAGCGCGCGCCTTATGCCCGCACGAAAGACGAGCGTCCCAGATACGCCTCGTTTTGCGGTTCAGGCAACAACAAGCGCTTCCTCACCGACGACACCGGCAACCGCCGTTGGTTGCCCTTTGAGGTGGAATCCATTGACAACCCCTGGGAACGCCAAGAGCCCTATGAGATGATTTTCGCAGAGGCAAAATACCTTGCCGAATCGGGAACGTTCCAATACTATTTTGACCAGGACGACATTCAGAACATGAACTCGTACACCGATGATTTCTGCATGCAGACGCCCGAAGAGGAGTTGCTGAATATCTACTTTCAACCGGCTCAAAAAGGCGATGCAGGCGCCATTTTCCTTAGTGCGGCAGAGATGCTGCGCACGCTAATTGATGCCGGCAGAATCACGCGTCCCATGCCCATCAACAAGTTCGGAGTCTTGCTCAAAAAGAAAGGGTTCAACAAATATGTTCTTGCACGTGGAAAAAAGGGATATCTTGTAATCGAACACAAATCTATAGAAATCACCGAAAGGCAAAAAGAAGAGGCAAAAGAGGTGCAAAACTCGATGCCTAATCTGCCGCAAGAAACAGTACCGGAAGCATCAAAAAATGCAGAAATTGGCATAAATGATGCAGACAGTACATTCTTCGACAACTGTCTGCAATTCTGATTTTTTCCCACTCCTGACATCAAATAGGGGTGGGAAATTTGTAAATGGGCATTTTTTGAAACAAACTACTGTCTGCATCATTTATGTTAAACACTATTATTTATGGCTAAAAATTTGGTATAAATGTTTTAAAATAGTCGTTTTTTATCATATATTATGCAGACAGCAGACAGCAGACAGTACTGTTTCTAAACTTTTATATTTTTATATACTAACCATCCTTCGCGCGTAGGGGGAGTATATAATAATATATAATGTTAGAGATATCTACTGTCTGCTGTCTGCAATCTGATTTTTGGGCAAGCATGCTGCTTTATTCGGCGGATTCGATTGGCGTATGAAAAACGCATTTTTCTACACCTCATTTCCGGTCGATTTTACAGCCCCTTTTCGGTCAATTTTTTCAGCCCCTTTTCGGTCAACTCAGCTGCTCTATTTCCGGTCAAATCGGCAACGGAACGCAGTTTTCCTTGTCCCCTTTTTTCGGCCTACTCGGCAAATGAACGCAACAGAGCGCAACGCACTGCACGACCCCAAATTTTTCTTATAAATAGTTGCGTATGTCCGTTTTTTTTTGTACCTTTGTATCGGTTTTAAGAAAAAGCCCTGATAGCTGCAGAATCAGCGCGTTTCTTAGTCCATCCTTAGTTCTTCCTTAGTCCAGCATTAGTTAATTAACTAATAAACAACTAAGAATGACTTATAATTGACTTATATCTGATTGAATCCATTGAGGTCCGCTCGAACGCATTGAGCCCGCTCAACAATCATGATTATGTTGTAATTGTTTCACCCCCTGCCGGGTTAACTCCTAACCCTCTCGTCCCCGGGCCCGGCAGGTTTTTTAGAGGCGGACATGAGAGGGAGATTATGGGTAAAGTTCAAGGAAACTGGATTACCGGTGCGCACAGCGGTCGCGCGTGCAAGCACGAAGACATCTACACCAAGGTCAACAAGAAAACGGGTGCGTGCTACTCCGTGAAGCTCTGCAACCCAAGTCACGAACGCAACGAAGCGCAGCAGAAGGTGATGAACACGTTCGCTCGCGTGAGCAAGGCAGTGAACGATTGGTTGAACAAGGAGAAGGCCGCTCAGAGCGAAGCGTACATGCGCGCTAAGGCCATCTTCGACCGCCAATCGCGCTACGCCACCCTCCGCGGTATGATGATCTCCAAAGGCATGTACACGGTCAGCTCAGACGGCACCATCACCATTGATGTAGATGCCCGCACCAACTTCAAGACCATCAGCGGCTCTGCACAGCTCCCCAGCGGCTCCGGCTCCGGATCAACTTCGGGCTCGCAGACTCCTTCAGGCGGCGGCTCTGACTCCGGCAGCGGTAGCGGCGGCAGCTCTGATGGCGACGGCGGATTCGAGTAATCCGTAAGCGAGTAAAAAGAGAACAAGATTTTTCAAGATTAAACAAGATTTTTTTTGAATACAACGAGGAATTTTGGAAAATTTTGAGAAATTTTGTTCTTTTTAAAAACAAAATGTTCATTTTGTTCTAAACTCAATCGCCTATGAAAGCTAACTACCGCTCTTGGGTGCAGCTGCTGATAGCAGTCATCGCTACCTTGTTTGGACTGACGCTGGTGGGCATCGCGCTCTTCCTGCCGCCACGAGGCGAGATTGACCCTACTGTTCTGACCGCCTATGGCGAGACCCTCACCTTCGTAGGAGCGCTCATAGGTATCGATTACCACTACAGGGAGAAGGGCCCTAAGGGGCCCGCAGCCCTGTAAGGCCGTTCCAGTAGCCCTGCGGGCGTTCCAGATGGTTTCAGGAAAGAGAAATTTTGTTTAATCTTGAGAAATTTTGTTCTTTATATCATGGCAAAGAAAGATAAGAAAGTAAACGCATGGCAAATCATAGTAGCCGTGTTTCAAGCCCTCGCAGCCCTCTTCGGCTCGCTGAAGAAGTCGCACGACTCCGCCAAAGCAGAGTCTTCGTCAGAAGGGACTTCGCAAGATTCCGAAAATTCTGCTGAGTAAAAAAAAGAAAATCCCATCGCGAAAGCGGTGGGATTATCTCGTCTAAATACGGCAGCAACGCGTAGCGTACAAACAGTGCAGTAGCGCGTTTGCATTTATGTCAAAGCAGCGAGCAATGCGAGCGTTACAAGCAGCGAGCGAAGCGATGCAGCACGAAGTGCGGTGAACAGAGTGAGCAGCACGAAGTGCGTTACACATTTTAGAGTAAGGGTGTCTACTAATTTCAGGATAAGACAAGGAGGTTATTTCCAGTAATCAAAGACGTACTTGGAAATGGAGTATTTATACCACTCCCAATTATCTTGGTCATAAACGTCTTTGCCCCAGTCACCGATCCTGGGATAAGCATTTTCTACATTTTGATGCTCGAGCGGCCATTTCCATTCGCCAGCCACGCAAAGCACCTGCGGAATATCTCGTTTTTCACCGATCTTGATACTGCTATTGATGGTTATTAGTTCGCCATTCTCGTCTGTAACCTGGATGTAAAAGAGGTCGCGATTGGCATCCATAGTGTAGCCTTCGGGCCAAGAGAGTTGATTAGATAGAAGCACTTTTTTACGATGCAAGCCATTGAGCTTGGTGTTCACCATCTGCCCAGCAGATACATCAAAGAGCTCGTGTGCCTCACCAAGTGAGACGTGTGAGTCGATAGTACCATAGTAAATGTTGGTGTTGCGTTCAGCACCCGTAGCAAGCAGATATACAGCAACCGTATGGTCTGCCGTATTGGGCACCACTTGGAGGACCACATCGTTGAAATCGAAATCAACATCCGTTCCGGCATTTTCGAATGCCAGAATCCACGATTGCAGATTTTCTGTACCCGTCTCGCTTTCGGGGGTTTCGGGCGTTGTATATATGGGATTTTTCTCTATCGTTCCCTGGTTTTTATCGCTACTGAGTGTTTCATCCGTAAATTGAGGGCGATACTTTTCGCCATTCGGTTTTGACAGCACAAAGGTTACATCGTTACAGTCGAGATCACCGCTGTTGTCGGCCGAATCATCAAGGCCCATGAAGGTAAAGTTGTCGTATATAGCAAATGCGCTACGATGTTTACCTCCGTTGTTCATAGGCGCGTACGAGAAGTTATACTGATTGGTCGGCAGTCTGTTTTCAGGCACACCAAGTCTGATGAGCCGATTGCGTTGGTCCTCTGAAAGGGCACCATTGGTTTTCAGATAAAAGCCGAACTTCTGACCCGTAGGTACGGTGATTTTAAAGGTGAGCCCGCGTACGGCAGTGATGCGGTCGCCGTAGGCTTGACTAACGAGCAACGTGTTGTAGGCATCATCATTGTGGCGGCGTGCATCGATTGCTTGAGACGAGGTGATATTGGGCAAGCCATTGCCGTCCTTATAGTCAAAGTTGGCATCGTACCACGTTCCAGTGTTACGGTCAAGCTGATATTGCACCTTAGCCTTTCCGTTGAGATAGTCATAATAGATAGCTTCTGAAATATCATGATATTCGATATCGCTGTAGCTGTTTTCTGAATGGGTGTAATATCCAAGTACGCGCGAGGCTGTTGTTCCCGTATAGCCATACACGAAAGAGATATAGACTTCTTCGCCACCGGTATACTCACCGCCGGCAGCTATACTACCGCGCGCCATGATTTCGTAGTCAATCAGTGCCGTTTGCTTAATGCTTGCATTTTGCGACTCAACAAGTGCGATGGCGATGTCGCTCCATGCCCATGAGCCGAAGTTAAGATAACCTTCATCGGACAAAATGCTATTACCGTAGAGCCCGGTATTGGTTGCGGCTCTGGCGGCCGGAGCCATCTGCCTACTGAATGCCTGAGTGGAAGTGCCGTCAAACGATACCTTTTCCAATTGGTGAAGGTCACCCGAAAGACGGATGCATTGGTATTGTTTGGATACACTGCCGTTGTCGAATACGAGTCCGAAACTGCCAATGCCTTGCGGCACATCGATCAGCATGACGTCATTGTCGTGTACTTGTTTTTTTCCGAGTACAACGGGCACATTGTCGCCAATGGTTTGCGCAGTTAGCATACCCTCTCCTTTTACCGAGAGGTCCAGCTGCATCGATACGGAGGTCATCCACGTCTGGTTGGGGTCGGCCTCGCCGTCAATCCAGAGAGTAGTGGTACTGGGGTTGGGGTCTGGAATATCCAAACCCGGGTCCTTGCTGCACGAGCTCATGCCTGCGAGCAATATCACAGAGAGCGTTTGTGCGAAGCAGATTTGCTTAAGTTTCATATTTGTTAGTAGTTTTTCTTGCATATGTCCACAATTTTATGTAACTTTGCACTCGACTATGCTCCAAGTTGCGTACCAAAGGTAGAAATTAAGGAACGACTAGTTAGTAGTATAGTGTGTAGTAAGTAGTGCAAATTTTCATTTGCGGTGCAAAATTAGTATAAAAATCTTAAACTGCATTAGCAATTCATAAAAACAAGCCTATTTTATACGAAATTACAAGGATATTTTGCTGAAATTACAAGATTTTTCCACATTCCGCGACTATTTCTCCACATCCACGCACCCTTCTCCACGGATAAACAGGATGCACACTTATTGCACATGTATGCAGAACTCATGCAGAGTTTGTGAAAATTTTCTTATCCTGAAAAAAGTATGCAGACCGTCTGCTTTGATGTGTTCAATAAGTCTGCCAGTTCGTCTGTTGTATATTGTTTATCACCTTCGTCATTGCTGTTTAGCAATATATTTGCGCGCCTTATCGTTCGTGCAGGACTTGTTCCCTTGGAGATAACGGAGTTCAGTATATCTTTATCTTCAGAAGTGAGTCTTATGATGATCTTTTGCCTTGTCATAGTTGAATGTAACCCTTTGATTTTCAACTACAAAGGTATAAAAGATATTTGACATAAGCAAATTTAAAGCTTTGATATTCAATGTGTTACATAAGTTTTTTTGATTAGTAACAAATACCGCGATTAACTACCGATAAAGCAGTTCTTTTAGTCACTTTTTAGACTTTACAGACTACTAGTTAAAGTAAAATAATCATTCAAGTTCTTTATTTCTTAGGTATGTTGATTAGTCAGTATCTTCAATAGTCCACTACTTTGCCATACTGGCTCGCATTATACCAGCTCCAATAGTTGAGCTTGGTGCAATCCTTGGCCCAAAGCGGGAAAACGGAGTAAGCATCAAAGATGTGCGTGTTCTCCCTGGGCCAATGCCAGTCGCCGGCAACGAGTAGCGCTTGCGGCATCAATCCGGGCAGGTCATTAAGGGTGATGAAATCAGAGCAGTCGGTGCATTCACCTCGCTGCACCTCGATGAAGAACCGATGGGCATCGGTATTGACAGTATAATCCATTGGCCATGCCACATTGGCAATCTCTACAAAGTCAACGCCTGCAAAAGAATTGTCGGTGTTGATTGTTTTGTCAGCCGCGCCTCCGAGGAGATTGTGGATTTCTCCGAGGTTCACATCGCCATCCGGTCCTTCGTAATGCAAGAACATGCGCGAAGTACATCCCGCTGCCAGAACCCACACACGGCAAGTTTGCTGCTCGTAGTCAGGTTGGAATCGAATCACGGCATCGTTGAAGTCAAAATCCGCTTTGCGTGCCACATCCTCGAAAGCCAAGGTCCAGGAGAGGCGGTCTGCATAGTTAACCATTTCTGACAAATCAGGGTCAACAATATCAGGCTTATAAATATCCAGTTTAGCCGTGACGCAAAATATCAAGTCGTTGCAGTCGAGGTCGTTGCCCCTGCAGTCGTTCTCCATTCCCATCCATATAGAATACGGACGCTCTTCTACGAAGCTGCGGAAGTTTCCTTCTGGGTTGATACTATTCATGCCTTCTGCCGAAAAGCTTGTGCCTTTGAAATTCTCGCGGCTGGTATATGGCCGGACTCCTTGCTTAATGAGTCGGTCGTATTGCTCGGGGGCTGGCTGCATTTCCCAACGGTCGTAAAAGCCGATGCGCATGCCCTGGGGCACATCAATGGTGAAGGTAGCCCCTCGCACCGTTGTGACACTGCCGTTCTCCCCACCTGAATAACGATTGAGCACAGCCATCATATTGTAGGCATCGTCATTCCTACGAGCAACGGTGGACGGTGCGCGGTCATAGAGGTCGTACATATCGAAATTGGCATCGTACCAATGTTCGGTTTCCAGTCCGTAGCGTGCTGCTGCAATGGTATCTACCTGATACTGCACCTTAGCAAGATTATCGATGTAATCATAAAGCTCCGTCTCGGTGATATCTACGTATTCAATATCTTCATACGTACCTGGCGAGTGGTAGTAATAGCCCAAAATATGCGACGTAGTAGAAAGGCAGTTGCCAGCAATCATCGTAATCTCAAACGGGCCGTTTGACTCAAATTCGTAATTGCAATTCAGCCCCATCACCTCCTTTACGTTTCTACCCTCCACCTTCATCTTATTGATCATGTAGTTGCAATCGGTCATATGATCCGTACCAAGTTGGAAATACGTAGCATTGCCTGCAACGCTTGTTCCGTAAAGCGAAGAGCGATCTGCAGCACGCGCAGCCGACGATTCGGGGGTCATCAGCGCGGGAGCAATCTGCATATCAGAATCAGAATTTTCAGAGGGGAAGCTCAGGCTGATTTCTTCCGTCAGTTTGCCTGAGATAAGTACGGAAGAGGTGTACAATTTCTTGTGGTATTCAGCCACTATATATATATTACGATTGCCCGATTGCGGCACGGTAAGTATCGCTTCACCGCTGTTTTCCAAAACCGCATAATCATAGAGGGTGCCCTCAGTTGGGGCAGAGAGCGCCCATAGTTTGACAGGTGCATCGGTCGTGACATATACTTTCAACTCCACCGCTGTTTTCCACCATTGCAGTGTGCTGACGTCCCCCCCGAGCGAGGCAATGAAAGAAGCCTGGGTACGTTCGTATTCACTGTAGCTTTCAGAACTGCAGCTGGTTAGCGCTATGCCCCCGGCGAGGGCAAACAGGCTGAAAAAAGTCTTTCTGATCATGTTGCTCATTTTAGAATCTCCAAATAATTGTCGTCTCTTAATTTCCATTTCACTTTGCCCTCCATAGCATCCATCACATCGTTGAGGTATTGCACCTCCTCGCCCGTGCCTGCTTTTTTCAGATACTTACGTGCGTCTTGCAAACGCCGCGAATGAATGCACGCGCAGGCAGCATTATAGTTAGCCAGCGAATCGCTGGGGAAGCGCTCAGCGGCAATCAGCAGCGCATCGCGCCAGTCGTCGGAACCTTCGTCATAGCTTTGCGCCACGCCGAACATCTCCAAGTGGCTCAACACCTCAGGATGGGTATAGATAAGCTGGCGCGCTTCCGCATTGGAATACGCTCGCACAGTGTATTCTATTACGTAGTCCGTATGGCGCAGCCCCGGATAAACGTGTTTGAGCAGCCATTTATACGGCTCGCCGCCGCCTATATTTTTCAGCAAGCGCTCTTTCTCATCGGGGTCCATTACACTGTCAATCACTGCAAGCAGTTCTTCGCTGTGGCGGAGTACGGCGGGAGGCGCGATGGGTGTTTCGAGAATGGCGGCACTCTCATACCAGATGTCGCCTTTCACTCTGCGGCGGTTGCCTGCAGCGATGAAGGAGCGCAAGTTCGGCCAATCCTCTGGCGTAAACGCCGTTGTGAAAATCGCAGCCGGGAGACTGTATTTGCCTTGGAGGTACGCTTTCAGGGCCTCTGTACGCCCTTGGGCGAGACGCGTATTGTTGGCATACGGGCTTTCGGGTGATGCATATCCATGGAGGGTGATGCTAAGCACTTCAAAGGATGGGTCGAAGAGCGCACTGTCAATCGTGTTATTAATGCGCTTCAGTTCATCGGGGTTACGGCGGTAGTCAGGATAAATAACCGTTTCGTTGACCGGGAAATCCAGGAACGCACGACCTTTCAAGCACCGCACTTTGCCTTCCTCTGGATCCGGATTCAGGAGCGGCAAGGTAGGGATTGTGCGCAGACGAGAGTCGTAGTTTACTGGGAAGGCGGGCTCAATCTGCTTCTTGCTGCGCGGCACGAGCATGTAAGTAAAGCCCAGCTTGAGGTTACTACGCATATCGAGCGGAGCACCATCCTTAACACCATTGAAGTGGTCGATAAAGAAGTTATGACTCAGCTCCGCTCCAAGAAGCCAGTTCTTTGACAAAGCATACGTGGCAGTAAGTCCCAAGCGGAAGGCAAAGCACACAGTACTGTTTTTAGAATAGGCAACGGTGTAAGAAAGCGGCACATCCTTAGGGAAAGCAAACGTGTAGGCAGCGCCTATGCCGCCAAATAATTTCAAATTAAATGGCGGACGCTGCTCGCGAGGCTTACGCTTGCAATTACTATCGGTGAGGTCGATGGTGGCATCAGCAAACGCCTCCACACTATGCCAGCCCCAAACATCACTGTACTCGCAAGGCGGCACGTTGCGGCTCTTATTGTGGTTGAAGCGCAAGGCGGTTCGCCACCCCCACAGGGGAGTCCATTCTTTACCAATGCCAAAAAACACACCGCCCGACCACGGGTATTTCGAAAACTCCGACCAGGGCAGATTTTCGTTGGCCGACTTATTGATACCGGCATACAACTGAAAATAAAGCGGATCAATGAGTTGTATATTGGTCGTATCGGCCTCTTCCTCGGCATATAGGCCGAGGGGAAAGAGAGAAAAGATGAATAATAAGATATGCTTAACTATCTTCATAACGTATTGATGTTATCCTTAGGCTACCGTCGTAAGCATCTCAATGCAAAGCATCAATGATGCGGTCACATGCCTTGCCATCACCATACGGATTGATGGCTCGACTCATGCGTTGGTAAGCCTTGGGGTTATCCAGAAGTTCTGACACCTCGCTAATGATGCGCTCGCTGTTTGTACCCACCAACCGTGCAGTACCGGCATCAATAGCTTCAGGGCGTTCGGAAGTGTCGCGCATCACCAGTACGGGCTTGCCCAGTGCCGGAGCCTCCTCCTGAATACCACCGCTATCCGTGAGCACGAGCGTGGAACTGGCCATGAGGCGCACGAAATCAGGATAGTCGGGCGGCGACATGAGTAGCAGGTTGGGATATGCAGAAGCATCACCGAGAGCACTCTGCAGGGCTTGGCGCACATTGGGGTTGGGGTGAACGGGAAAGACGAACGTTACATCAGGGTATTTCAGGAGCAGTACCTTGATGGCATGAAAAGCTTCAGCAAATCCTTTTCCGAAGTTCTCACGGCGATGTCCCGTAATCAGCACCATGCGGCCCATATCGGTGGTCATATCCGCCTTACCTATGCGCTGCACAGCCAGATGCAAAGCATCAATCACCGTGTTGCCCGTTACAACTATTTTATCGGGACTAATGCCTTCGGCAAGCAGGTTACGCCGGCTTTGCTCCGTAGGTGCGAAATGCCAGGCGGCAATCCGCGCTGTGATTTGCCTATTGACTTCCTCCGGCCACGGACTATAAATATTATGTGTGCGCAATCCCGCCTCTACATGTCCTACAGGGATTTGGGCATAATAGGCAGCGAGGGCGGCAGCCATAGAGGTGGTGGTATCTCCATGCACCAAAACGATGTCAGGCTGAGCCTGATTCAGTACGTTGCTCATTCCAGTCAGTACACGTGTGGTTACATCATTCAGCGTCTGCCCCGGCATCATGATGTCCAAATCATAATCAGGGGTGATGCCGAAGAAATGCAGCACACTGTCAAGCATTTCGCGATGCTGCCCCGTGACGCAAACCAAGGTCTGGAAGCGAGTGGGCAATGCTTGCAAGGCAAGAACGAGCGGTGCCATCTTGATAGCCTCAGGGCGTGTGCCAAATACCAGCAATATTTTTTTCTTCAGTTCCATAGAATCTTACAGGTGGGTTCTAAAAATTCCCACTTAAGTAAAACTATTCATTATTGTGGGTAACAAAAAATGCATTATTTGTCATCTTTTGGTTTCTTTTCGGCCCAAATCGTAAGTAAAATCAGTCACGTAGCTCGCTACGCTCCCTCTTTTACTTCCAATTTTTCCTCGAAAATAAATCCAAAATCTAACAAAGC
>JALFZG010000012.1 GCA_022784645.1 Bacteroidales bacterium | reverse complement strand
TGGGTTCTAAAAATTAGCTTTGTTAGATTTTGGATTTATTTTCGAGGAAAAATTGGAAGTAAAAGAGGGAGCGTAGCGAGCTACGTGACTGATTTTACTTACGATTTGGGCCGAAAAGAAACCAAAAGATGACAAATAATGCATTTTTGTTACCCAAAATAATGAATAGTTTTTCTTAAGTGGGAATTTTTAGAACCCACCTTTAATATGGTTGAATGATTTTCGATTTGCGCTACGGCCGTCAAAATTACTGAAAAAAACGCATATCTGCAAATTTTTAGCCCAAAAAATGCAATTTTTTGTAAAAAATTACCGTTTTTTTTGATAGTTTGAGTTTTTTTATGTAATTTTGCGACTTGATTTGGTTTGCGAACTCATCCCAACAGTTCTTGCTTGGGCAATGATGCTCTTGGCGAAACATGCGTTTGCAAGCGGCTCATTTATCCGAAAATAAATCCTCAAAATATGAATATTCTTCTTACGGGCGGTGCTGGCTTTATCGGCAGCCACACCATTATTGAGCTCGACAAGGCCGGCCACGATGTGGTGGTAGTTGATAACCTTTGTAATTCCAATCCCGAAGCGCTTCGCCGAGTGGCTAAGATCATCGGCAAAGAGGTGCCTTTCGTAGAGGCTGACGTACGCGACAGAGCGGCTATGGAGCAGATTTTCACGGACAATAAGATTGATGCCGTTATCCATTTTGCCGGCCTCAAAGCTGTAGGCGAATCGGTGAGCAAGCCGCTGGAGTATTATGAGAACAACATGAACGCGACCTTTGTATTGCTCGACGTGATGCGCAAGCATGGTTGCAAGAATCTGATTTTCTCGTCGTCGGCTACCGTTTATGGCGATCCTGCCATTATCCCTATTACGGAAGACTGCCCCAAGGGGCATTGCACGAACCCTTACGGCCAAACCAAGTCGATGCTGGAGGAAGTGCTGATTGATGTACAAAAGGCTGATAAGGAGTGGAATATCGTGTTGCTCCGTTATTTTAATCCCATAGGTGCGCATCCATCCGGAACGATGGGCGAGAACCCCAATGGTATCCCCAATAACCTCATGCCGTATATCACGCAGACCGCAGTAGGTATCCGCAAGGAGTTGGGCGTTTTCGGCAACGATTACGACACCCACGATGGTACTGGTGTGCGCGATTATATCCACGTATGCGACCTTGCTGCCGGACATGTAGCAGCTCTCAAAGCCATCGATCGCAAATGCGGATTGGCTATTTATAACCTAGGTACGGGGCATGGTTACTCTGTGCTGGATGTGGTGAACGCGTTTATGAAAGTGAATGGCGTAAACGTGCCTTACGTGATTAAGCCGCGTCGTCCGGGCGATATCGCCACCTGCTATTGCGACCCTGCCAAGGCCAAAGCTGAACTAGGATGGGAAGCGCAATACGGCATTGAGGAAATGTGTAGAGATTCGTGGAATTGGCAGAAAAACAACCCGAAGGGGTATTAAATCTTTCGTGTTGATATCATTCGCGTAAAAAAATAGGATGCCTGTAATGGGGCATCCTATTTTTAAGTTTCTTTAGCGGGAAGTTTCCCTTCCCGTTATTTATATGCGGTTCTTGCAGCTGTGTCTTGACACATTCTTGCCACATGTTGCTGTGGCCTACGAGGCGCCTGATCCATCTGTTTGCCGAGGAAGAGCAGTTGCTGCTCTGGGGTAAGCATATTAATGAGTTCTGCCATCATCTTATTGAGCCTCTCCAGCATCTCTGCGCGGGTGTTGGATACTTGGCGCAAGCGCGCATACTTGAGATGGATGCGGTAGATGGTATCGTATTGCTGATCTGTGAGCGAGAGCTCTCTTTGCAGCATCTCCGTTTGCTTCATCGCTTCTTCTTCGGGCGTACGTATAGGCCCACGATGCTCCTCCTGCGCCAAGGCGGAGAAACTCAGGAGAAGGATGGTGATAATGAGTAGCGTGTGTTTCATAAAGTCTGCTTTCGATGAAATCATCTTTGAAATCATCCGATTTTCATCTGCAAAATCTATGCCATGCGCGACTATTTTTGCTAAAAAAATTGTTGATTGGGTAGTTTTCGGTTGCCGTTTTCTTGTTTTCTACGTGCGCATTTGGAAATCCGAAGGCAGATAACCGGTTTGGCGCTTGAAGAATTTTACGAAATTGCTGGGGTCGTTGAATCCGAGTTGGAAAGCGATTTCCTTCACCATAAGGTCAGAGAATCTCAATAAACGCTTGGAGTCGAGCAACAGTCGCTCGTTGATATACTCAAGGGGCGTTTGGTTGGTGACGGACTTCACGGCATTGGTAAGCGTTTTGGTGGATACATCGAGTCGTTCTGCATATTCCGATACAAGGTGCAGGTGCATATATTCCTCCTCCAGCAGGTTGCGGAACTTCACAAACAACCGCTCTGAAGCGGAAGGTTCATTTTTGCTCAGCGTGTTCTTGCGAATGATACTTCTATGAAGTTCGAGTAGTAGTATTCGCGCAAGCAGACGCAGCATTTCCTGATTGCCATATTGCACTTCTGATTGCTCCTCAAGCATCTTATCCATGATGGTTCTTACGAGCGGTACACTCGCTTCGGGAAGAGTGCCATATGGCGACTGGTCATCGGAATGGAACAGGCTGCAACGCACGAAATCAGTCGCATCGCGATAGCGCTCAAAAAACTCGGTGCAGAGAATCACCGAATAGCCTTTGTGTTTAGTCACGCCATCGAAGCGATGCATCTGACCGGGAGTGATGAACAAGAGCGTATTGGCTTGAATAGGATAATCCTCAAAATCCACCGTATGCACGCCCCCGGCTTCTTCAAACCAAAGGATCTCATAATAGGCATGTGTGTGGGAGGTGGTATTGGTGGTAAAATCCTGATCAATCAGTTGGGGCATGCGCGCAATGGCAATACCGCCACAGTCGGGCGAGTTACACACCAAGCGGTACATCGAGTAAAGCGGAGTGGGCAGTAATGGATTCATATTTCAAAATTTTTTGCAAAGATACTGCTTTTTTTTGAATTATCAAAGGTAAGAAGAAGAATTAGATGGTAAATATGGGAATTTTGTTTGGTAGAAAGAATTTTTTATACTAATTTTGCACTGCAAATAAAGGCAACGGATATTTCTTACTACTAACACACGATGCACTCTTCTACTCACTATTGAATGTCGGGAGGCGCTATTAGTCTCCCGATTTTTTACACCTAATTAAATATATTATTATGGAGCAGTTTATAGACATAATCAACAAAGAGAATCTCGTATTGGTAGATTTCTTCGCTACTTGGTGCGGTCCTTGCAAGATGATGCACCCCGTATTGGAGCAGCTCAAGCAGCAAGAAGGCGATCAGCTGCGTATCATCAAAGTGGATGTAGATCAAAATGGTGCGCTTGCATCGCAATACGGCATTCAGGCGGTACCTACGTTTATCCTTTTCAAAAACGGTAATCAGGTATGGCGCGAATCAGGAGCAATGTCGATTCAGCAAATTTCAGCAATTATTAACAATTTTAAATAAAAATAAATTATGGCAAACAAGTACGAAGGAACTCAAACTGAGAAAAATTTGGCAGCTGCATTTGCAGGCGAGAGCCAAGCACGTAACAAGTACACCTATTTTGCATCGAAAGCAAAGAAAGAAGGATTCGAGCAAATAGCAGAACTGTTTTTGAAGACGGCAGACAATGAGAAGGAGCATGCCAAACTGTGGTACAAAGAGCTGCATAATGGCGTAGGTACCACCGCAGAGAACCTTAAGGATGCTGCAGAAGGCGAGAACTACGAATGGACGGATATGTACGAAGGCTTTGCGAAGACCGCTGACGAGGAAGGCTTCCACGAGCTGGCAGAGAAATTCCGCCTCGTAGCAGCTATCGAGAAGCGTCATGAGGAGCGCTATCGCGCATTGCTCCACAACGTTGAGACGGCTGCTGTGTTTGAGAAGAGCGAAGTGAAAGTATGGGAGTGCCGTAACTGCGGTCATATCGTAGTAGGTACGAAAGCTCCGGAAGTATGCCCGACTTGCGACCACAAGCAGGCTTATTTCGAGGTACATGTAGATAATTTCTAATTCGTATCGACTTATCTGCCTTTGGCTGACAGGCATAAGATTTGCTCTTATATTTGAGAAAAGCTCTCCAAGGGCTCAAACCAAAAGAGGATACCTCAAGGTATCCTCTTTTTTGCGCTTTTTATTTTAGGCGGGTTCGCAAATTCGCTATAATACGTTTACCCACAATTAATCATTATCTTTTCGAATATGGGAATTATTAGAACCCACCTTTATCATTCTTTTGTCATTAATTGGCTCTCCAAACGAGGCATCCTACCAGTCGGTCGTAACGAGCGCTGAAGGGGCGGTAATAGACGTAGATGCGGTAGGTGTTGCCGGTTTGCCAATGCGAACCTTCTGTACGAAGTAGGGTGGCGGATTGGTGATTCAGTCGTGCTTCTTTGCTGAGGAAAACGTATTGCCAATTGTAGCCTCCTTGCTTCAAGTAGCATGCGAAGGTATAAGCGCTATCAGGCTTGCCGCTGTCGCCATTGCTGATATACTGCATCCTGTTTGCGGGGGTGAGGCTGTTATGCCAAGCATCACCAAGCACATAGAGGGTCCCATCGAGCCAAGGTTGCGCAACCGGAAGCGAGAAATGTACCCACATATAATCGGCTTCGGTATCATCGTAGTCGTTTCGTTCGCGGTTGATCACGAACGCGCCATCGGCATCCGGCTCGGTTTGATAAGGAGAGGTGGAGAGGTTCTCGGAGGGGAATAGAAAAGCATGGTAGGTTTGTGTCGTTTGATCGAAGACTACGTGATCCACTTGGGCGCCCATAAGGTATTCGCTACCAATATCCAAGCGGCGGTATTCATTGCCACCCTCAAACAGCAACGAAGGGCAATCCACCCAACGCAATTTATTGGGCTCAATATACGTCGGACGGGGTGCAAGTGCACGGTTGTCGGTTCTTCCGTTCTGCGATACAATCAGTTTGATTTCTTCGGGATTGGTTAATGATATGTCATTTAACTGCACATCTATATCAATCTGCTGATAGTAGCCTTTTCGGTTGTTGCGACTGTTGGGGTTGTGGGTGGCTTGTATGCTCACGATAGGTTCTATAACAGCTAATCTCACGATCGCCTGCACGTTTTTCGGATCGCCATTTTCATAGATGATGAGGGCATAGCTTCCGCTCAGCAGCGGCTGCATGTCGTCGTTTGGGAAAGAGAAGCGGTAGTGGGTATAGAGTTGGTGGGTATTGAAAGAATGTTCGTAATCCGTGATGTCGGCCGAATTGAAACCATTGATATACTCGCTTTGCGAGAGTGATGCGGGCGAACCATCGGCATTCAAAAGAAGGAGGGTGTAAGAATAGAGATGCGTTTCGTGTGACAGTTGGTCAAACGATATCTCCAACGGGTGTTCTGTATCGCCCAATACGATGATTGGCTCTGCTTGGTTGATGCGTTCATCGGTTGCTTCCGCATCGCGTACCATCAAGCTCGCGATACCGCTATCCGTATTCGACCACGTACTCAATGCCCCCACTTCATATACCGACTCTGCCATTCCCGCAGCTGAGATACCCATCATGCAAACCGCGAAAAAATATATAATTCTCTTTGCCATATTTCGTTTCAGAAAAACTGTCTATCTATCTTGTTTCCTACAAAAATCATTCCAAATGAAGTGGGAGTATGCGGGGAGGGAGGTTAGATGCCTAATTCGTGTTTCTCTTCGCGCATCACAAAAGTGCTCTCCAGCGAAGCGATGTAGCTGATTTGGCCGATAACATTGATGATAAACTGCTGGTATTGGTGCATGTTTTCGGAATGCACTTTCAGCAGGTAATCGAACTTGCCGGAGATATTATAACACTCCGTAACTTCCGGAATTTGCCGGATGGTCTTCACGAAGTTATTGGTGGCTTCGAGGTCGATTCGCTGCATCTTGATATGGCAAAACACCACAAATCCCTGATTTAGTTTCTCTGCATCGAGCATCGTGACGTACTGCTTGATGTATCCCTCTCTTTCGAGTCGTTTCCAGCGCTCAAACGTGGGCGTGGTGGAAAGATGAATCTGCGCGGCCAATTCTTTGCAAGTGAGGCGTGCATTGTTTTGCAACGCTTTAAGAATAGCGATGTCGGTCTGATCGAGTTGTTGAGTAGGTGTGAGCATAGTGGAAAAAATATTCTAAAAAACGTATAAAATAGCTACATGTTTAGAACGAAATAGCTGAATATGGATGCAAAGGTAGTAAAATTTTCTTAATTATGCAAAAGATAATAGAAAATTCAATTATTTTTTGTAATTTTGCGGCCGTTTTGTTCGTAAATAGCAATAGATATGCAGAAAACTCATGTTGGCACGCAATGCGTGCAAGCCGGTTATTCGCCGAAAAAAGGCGAGCCTCGTCAGTTACCGATTATTCAAAGCACAACCTTCAAATACGAAACGAGCGACCAAATGGCTAAGCTGTTTGACCTTGAAGAGAGTGGTTATTTCTATACGCGTTTGCAGAATCCCACCAATGATGCGGTTGCGGCGAAGATTGCAGCACTTGAGGGTGGTGTAGGGGCAATGTTGACTTCCAGCGGCCAAGCTGCCAATTTTTTTGCCTGCTTCAATATCTGTGAAGCGGGCGACCATATGATATCGACAGCGTCAATTTATGGCGGTACCTACAATCTTTTCTATACTACATTTAAGAAAATGGGCATAGAGGTGACGTTTGTTGACCAAAACGCGAGCGATGAGGTGCTGGAGGCGGCTTTCCGCGAGAATACCAAACTCGTATTTGGCGAGACTTTGAGTAACCCGGGTGTGCGCGTGTTTGATATCGAACGTTTTGCGCGCATTGCGCATAAGCATGGAGTGCCCCTGATTGTGGATAACACGTTTCCTACACCTGTAGGTTGTCGACCGATAGAGTGGGGTGCGGATATCGTTACCCACAGCACCACCAAATATATGGATGGGCATGGCGTGCAGGTGGGAGGCGCGATTGTGGATGGCGGCACTTTCCCTTGGAAAGATCATGCGGATAAGTTTCCCGCGCTGTGTACGCCCGATGCTTCGTACCATGGCTTGGTATATGCCGATGCGTTTGGAAAGGCAGCGTATATCACGAAAGCGACTGTACATCTGATGCGCGATTTCGGCTGCATTCAGAGTCCGCAAAACGCGTTTTACCTCAACCTCGGCCTGCAGACGCTTCACCTGAGGATGCAACAGCACAAGACCAGCGCGCTGAAGATTGCCCGATTCTTGCAGGATCATCCGGAGGTGAAATGGGTGCATTATCCGGATTTGGAAACGGATGAATGCCATGCGTTGCAGCAGAAGTATATGCCTGAGGGTTCGTGTGGCGTGATGGCGTTTGCTTTGCGTGGTGATCGTGATTTCCAAAACCACTTCATGGACGCGCTAAAGTTGGTTACTATCGAAACGCACGTGGCCGACTGCTACACATGCCTTTTGCATCCAGCTTCTCACACCCATCGTCAGCTCTCTGATCAGCAGTTGCGCGAAGCTGGTGTAGATCCCGATATGATTCGTCTTTCCATCGGACTTGAAGATCCTGAAGATATCATCAACGACATTCAACATGCAATCCAACAAGCTCATACTCTCTGATTTTTCGTTCGAAGCAGGCGGTTCAATACCGCAACTTGAGGTTGTCTATCACACGTCTCCCCGCTTGTATCAGAAGGGGGATAGAGTAGTGTGGATAACGCATGCCCTCACTGCCAATTCCGATGCTGAAGATTGGTGGCCGGAGCTGGTTGGTCCGGGTAAGTTTATCAACACCGACAGCGATTTCGTGGTGTGCGTGAATATCATCGGAAGCGCTTATGGCACTACAGGTCCGCGAAGCATCAATCCTGATTCGGGTAAGCCCTATATGCTCCGTTTTCCGATGGTGACTATCCGTGATATCGTAAAGACCCTGGAATCGGTGAGGCTGCATCTTGGTATCGAAAAGGTTGACCTGCTCGTAGGTAGTTCGATAGGCGGTTTTCAGGCGGTGGAATGGGCGGCTACGTGTCCGGAGGTTATCCGAAATGCGGTATTTATTGCTACAGCTGCTCGCGTCACCCCTTGGATTTCCGCAGGTATGGAGGCACAACGAATGGCACTTGCGGCCGACCATACGTTCTTGGAACAAAACGACCTCCAAGGCGGGCTATTGGGCTTACAATGCGCTCGTGCTCAGGGGCTTATCACGTATCGGTCGTATGATGGCTATTGCCTGACGCAAGCGGAGGAAGACGATGATTGCTTGTTTGCTCAGCGGGCGGCTTCGTATGAGCGCTATCAAGGTGAGAAACTTACCAAACGTGGTTTTGATGCTTATTCGTATAACTGTCTAACTTACGAAGTGGATTCGCATAACGTAGGCAGAAATCGCGGGGGCGTGCAAGCGGCTTTGGCTCAAATCAAAGCGCATACATTGGTGGTGAACATCTCTACAGATGGACTTTTCCCTCCGGAGGAAGGGCGCGAATGGGCTGCTATGATTCCCGACTGCCAGTTTTGCTGCATCCACTCTGCTTTTGGTCACGATGGTTTCCTGCTCGAAACGGAGCAGCTTATTCGTTTGATAACACCCTATTTGGAGCGGTAATCTTCTTCAAAAATTCATTTTTTCCCCCATAGACATCATTTATATTTTTCAAAAATCTCCCCATAAACCAGTACTACCTATCAATATTCTATAATGAAAGTAATGAAATTTGGCGGAACGTCCGTTGGGTCTCCCGCTTCCATCAATAATCTCAAAACAATCGTTGAGCAGCAAACCGATGACTGCATCGTGGTGGTTTCTGCTCTTGGCGGCATCACCGATCAACTTATTCGTGCAGCACATTTGGCCCTTCAGCCTGAGGGTGCTTACGAGGAACTCTACAATGCTATCGTGAATCGTCATCACGACATGATTGCGGCCGTCATTGCGCCTGATAAACAACCACAACTCTTGAGCGAGGTGGATGCGCTTTTGCGCGAACTCGCCACCATCCTCTTGGGCGTAAGACTGGTGCGCGACTTGAGCGCCAAATCGCTGGCGGCTATCGTGAGCTATGGCGAACGCATCAGCTCTCGTATCGTGACTGCACTGATACCCGGAGCCGTTCGCGCCAATTCATGTGCGTTCATCAAAACGCAAGGAAGCGACCCCTACACGCTCTGCTCGGATCTGACGTCGGAGCTCGTGAAGGAGGCTTTCAAAGAACGCAAACATGTGGTGGTATGTCCAGGCTTTATTGCTACTGACAGCCTTACCGGCGAAATCACCAACCTCGGTCGTGGCGGATCGGATTATACGGCAGCAATCTTGGCGGCAGAGCTCGATGCGGACGTGCTTGAGATATGGACAGATGTAGATGGATTCATGACGGCCGACCCTCGACTCATTCCCGCAGCCAACACTATATCTGAACTCTCCTATCAAGAGGCAACCGAGCTTTGCAATTTCGGTGCGAAAGTGGTGTATCCGCCTACAATCTACCCCGTTTGTGCGAAAAATATCCCCATCCGCGTGCTCAATACCTGGCATCCTGACAATGTCGGCACTGTGATTGCTGCCGATGTAGCGCAAGGCGAACGTCCCATTCGTGGCATCAGCAGTATCCGCAACGTAGCGTTGCTGACCGTTTCGGGCCTTTCGATGGTGGGTGTTATTGGTGTAAACAGACGCATCTTCTCCGCCTTGGCTGAGGCACATATATCAGTCTTCTTGGTGTGCCAGGCTTCGTCAGAGAATAGTACATCGCTTGGTATCCAAGAGAAAGATTGTGATGAGGCGGTCAACGTGCTCAACCGCGAATTTGAAGAGGAGATACGTATCGGCAAACTCAATCCGATGACGGCGGTCAAGGGCTTGGCTGCTGCGGCTATTGTGGGCGAAAAAATGTGTCAATCTACAGAGTCTGCTGGCAAACTGTTTCGTACGCTCTCTCGCGAGAATATCCGTGTGATTGCCTTTGCACAGGGCGCTCTCGGGATGAATATCTCGTTTATCGTAGAAGAAAAAGAGCTCGAAAAAACGATGCATGCGCTTCATGAATCGTATTTCTCGGGCGGCAAACATGTGCTAAATATCTTCCTCGCGGGTGTCGGTACGGTAGGTGGTGCACTGCTCGATCAGATTGCGCACCAACAACAATTGCTTTTGGATCAACATAAGATTGCGCTAAGGGTGGTAGGCATTGCGCGTAGCAGGCAAGCGCTTATCTGCCCCAATGGCATCGATTTGAAAGATTGGCGCGGACAACTCGCCTCTGCTCCCGAACTGGATATCACATCGTTTACCGCTCAACTGCTGCAGTTGGGATTGCCCAAGAGCGTGTTTGTGGATTGTACGGCTTCTGCTGAAGTAGCTGCTCGCTATGCTGACTTGCTCCAAAGCGGTATCAACGTAGTGGCGGCCAGTAAGATTGCGGCATCGGCAAACGATGCTTTGAGGCTCAATAAGGCTGCTCTCCTCGGAGGGGCTCAGTTCCTTCATGAGACCAATGTGGGTGCCGGATTGCCCATTATTCGTACCATTCGAGACATGGTACTCTCTGGCGATCGTATCACCCGTATTGATGCCGTGCTCAGCGGTACACTCAACTTCGTTTGCAATCGTCTGGCAGAGGGTGAGAAAATTTCAGTAGCCGTTCGCGAAGCCAAAGAAAAAGGCTATAGTGAACCCGACCCGCGCATCGATCTCTCTGGTGATGATGTTTGCAAGAAAGTGGTGATTCTTGCACGCGAAGCCGGATGGTGTATAAATAAAGAAGATGTTCGCATAGAACCATTCCTCAAAGATAATAGAGAGAATGCGTTCGGAGAAGCGGTTACTGAGGCTTCCGAAAATGCTTTTTGGCAAAGCCTTCAATCGCAAGATGCGCAATGGGCAGAGCGGGTGGAGGAGCTTCGCCAAACGGGCAAGGTGCTGCGATATGTAGGCAGCATCACAGAGGATGGAGCAACGGTTTCGCTTGTTGCTGTAGATGCTTCGCATCCGTTTTATCGGTTGGCTGATACAGAGAATAGCGTGATGATTTATTCGGCTCGTTACCCGCTTCCGCTCATCATCCGCGGATATGGTGCAGGAGCAGACGTTACGGCAGCTGGCGTCTTCTCTGACCTTCTGGCCCTCGTTTGATTGCTGCAGGATAAGATAGGATTGATAACCGCAGGATATCGTAGGCGGAGAAGGGCTAAATAGCCCCATTTGCATAACCGCCTCGGACTGCTATCGTATTGTTTATTGGCCGCGGATAGCATCCGCGATTAAACGACGCGCGCAATGGAACTGCCGGAGGCATGAAAAGCCCCAGGGGCTTTGGTACGCGCGTAAGCGCAATTGGAACTATATAATGGAACGCGCGCAAGCGCAAATGAAACTAAATAATTTATGAATATTGCAATTGTAGGCGCAAGTGGTGCGGTTGGACAAACGTTCTTGCAGCTGCTGGAAGAGCGCCATTTCCCAGTAGATAACTTGCTGCTTTTTGGAAGCAAACGCAGTGCTGGACAGGAATATGAGTTTGGTGGAAAGAAATATATGGTGCAAGAATTGCGCCATGGTGATCAGTTTCGCGATGTGGATGTGGTGTTTGCATCCGCGGGAGCGGGTGTGAGTAGGGAGTATGCGGAAGATATCACGCGCTATGGTGCGTTGATGATTGACAACTCAAGCGCTTTCCGTATGGATCCGGAGGTGCCGCTGGTGGTGCCGGAGTGCAATGCCGAAGATGCCTTGTGTTGCCCGAAACGCATCATTGCCAACCCCAACTGCACCACGATTATCATGCTTGTGGCGCTTCAACCGATTCTCCGCCTCAGTCCTATTCGTCGCATTCGTGTGGCCACCTATCAGGCCGCGAGTGGGGCGGGAGCTGCTGCAATGGCCGAACTCGAAGAGCAGTATCGTCAGGTGCTCAATGGCGAGGAGGTCACAGTCAATCGTTTCCCATATCAACTGGCCATGAACATGATTCCTCAGGTGGATGTGTTTACGGAAAACGATTACACTAAAGAGGAGATGAAGATGTTTAATGAAACGCGCAAGATTCTCCATTCGGATGTCCGTACATCGGCTACTTGCGTACGCGTACCTTCGCTTCGTTCGCATTCTGAGAGCATCTGGATTGAAACGGATGAGCCGCTTGATCCAGCCATTGTAAGGGAAAGTCTAAAAAAGGCAGAAGGAGTAGTAGTGATTGATGAACCTCTGAAAGGAAAGTATCCTATGCCTCTTTATGTCGCAGGAAAAGATGAGGTGTTTGTAGGTAGAATCCGTAAGGATCTTGCTGTAGAGAATGGCCTCACCTTGTGGGCTGTAGGTGATCAAATTCGTAAAGGAGCCGCCCTCAATGCCATCCAGATAGCCGAGTATCTTATCAATCGAGGTGAGCTCTAAGTAGCCATCCATACATCAAACAGCGTGTGTGACTCCAGATCATACACGCTGTTTGCGTGTTGACTGAGGCTGCGGATGATTACAATCAATTGCCAAAGGCAATAATCAATCAAGCCCAGCTTGACAATCAATTTCCAATGCTCTCTGATAGATTTAGGCGGGGTTGGTGCTCTATACAAGAAAAGCGAATGATTAACCCATAAAATTATAGATTTATGAAAACAACAAAGAAATCAACTTCGCGTTGGAGCGTTATTTGGAAGATGCTTGCTGCTGTGCTGATGCTGCTTTTTATCGTATTGGGATGTATCCGATTGTATTATGTAATTTCCTCATGGCATTATCATCGGTCAGATGGATTTACGCAGAGCCTCTCTGATGAACCGAATGTGGAGGTGATGTACCGCTATTATTACCATGATTACCGAGTGTATGATGTGGAAACAGGCGAACCGCTTACTCCTCGCTTCAATTACCTCTACTGCGGGAAAGTGCATGATACGCTCACGGTTTTTACGGATAAAGAGAACAAACGCGGATACCTCAATACCAAAACTGGAAAGATTGCTTTGCCGGCGCAGTGGGATCATGCCTGGGTGTTCTCAGAGGGGGTAGGAGCGGTAGTGAAAAACAACCGATTGGGCTTCATCGATCATGCCGGCAATTGGGCGATTAAGCCGCAGTTCGGTTATGTGATTGAGGGCTTCGAACCCGTTTTCAAACAGGGCATCTGTACGATGAAGGATACGACCGGATTGTTTGGTATCATCGATAAACAAGGTCAATGGGTTTTGGCGCCCGAATATACGTCTATAGAACGGGTCGATTGCGCTTATAGACGGCTCACGAAAGACTACACGTTTTATGGTTTGGCGGACTCTACCGGACGCGTTGTGCTACCTTGCGAATATAGTAATATTGTTGTGACGGAAAACGACATAGTCCTAACGAAAGACGGGTGTAAATGGATGACTACTACTGACCTCAAGGAGGTTCTTCACCCCTATATGATCGATAATCAATATTCGTTTACGGTGGCCGCCAGTGTTTATACGAACGATGGCGAAACGGCCTACAAGGAGTATGAACCTATCGGTTACTACAGCATCGATTGGAAGTATGGTTTGCTGAATCGTCAAACGGGTAAACCGATTACTCCTGCCATCTATCATTTGATTGAGTACGTGTCGCCGAACCTTTACTGCTGCTATCTGACAAGTGATGATGCCATCTTCTTGAATGCACGAGGCGAAGAAATCAAGTCGCCCCAGTAATCTCCGTTGTCATTAAACCGCCTCATCTTGCCTCTCGTTTCTTTTCTCACATGAAGAAGCGAGGGGATTTTGCTTGCCCGTTATGTGCGGCTATCGCTATGGCCATCGCCAACGTAATCGTTATCGTCAGCCCTTTAGGGCTTCGCATCGTGGACTAACCGCTGGATAGCGAATTTGCCGGTTACAGCGGCATTGGGTAGTCCGCCTGGGGCTTGCAACCATTGTCCGGCGAGATAGACGTTTCGGAGCCCTTTGACGCGTCCGTTGTGCGAGTTTTTTTCGTTGTATGGCGTGAGGATAAAACTCATGTAGGCACCTCGGTAGGCATGGCAGTAGCGCTCATTGGTAGCGGGCGTACAAATGTCTAAGAGCGTGAGGCTATCCGTCAGTTCGGGGAAGGTTGCTTCCAATGCCTCAGCCACTGCGTCTGCTACCTGCTTTTTGGCGGCACTATAGGCGGGATAATCGGTTGCTCGCAACTGCTGCCAATAGGCGGAATCATCATCGTATTGCGTCAGGAGCACTTGCAGAATGGTCGTGTCAGCCGGAGCAAAAGAGGGCTCGTAATTGAAGTGCTTTACAAAGGCGGTAGGGATGCGTTTGCCATTGATTTCCAAGGCGTTGATGTCGAGAATGCGAGCTTCTGGAACCATATGCGTGAGGTGGTTGACTTTGTAAAAGAGGTTAACGCTGCTGTAAGTGGGGTATTTCTCGGGATGGTCAACATAGTGCTCCTGCATGTAGGCATCCCAATGCACCTTCGGGAGCAGTTGGGTGATGGCATGGTGGAGATCGCAAGCTATCACCACGTAATCCGCTTCCACCATTTGTCCGTTGCTGAACCATACGCCTACAGCTCGGTCGCCTTTGATCTCGATGCGTTCGGCTTCCCAACCTGTATGCATCTTGCCACCCAACGACTCATATCGGCTGACCATCCGTTCGCCCATTCCTCGGCTGCCACCTGCTGGCAGGTCGGCATTGCCACTCGTAAACATGCCAAACACAAAGAACAGGGAGGAGATGTTGTAATGCACGGGGAAATAGGTCGTCAGGAACTTCTGAATGAGCGGATGGCGGAACTGTGCGGCATAATCAGCGATGCTCATCTTGGCGTATTTCCGATGCACTTTACCGATCTTACGCATGGCGAAAAGGAGTTTGATTTTCTGCCAAAGCGTGTATTGCTCGATGGGTTTGTTGGCCACTACCACTGTGCCTTGGTAGATGGTTACCAAATGGATGAACTCCTCAATCATCGGGGCTTCGCTGGGCGAGAGACGAAGCATGTCGGTTCTGAGACGGCTGAGGTCGCGCCAGAGGTGGAGGGTCTCGCCGCTGTGCTCCACTTGCATGAAATACGGCTGCTGATAAACGGGCAAGTCCTTTGATAGCACGCCTACGTTTTCCCATAGCTGATAGAGCATGGTGCGGTTGTTGGTGCCCGTGAGCCAATGTACGCAATTGTCGAGCAAGCACGACTGCCGTTGCCAATATGCGAGCAGCCCCCCCGGAAGGGCATTGCGCTCGTAAATGGAGGATTGAAACCCTGCCTGTTGGGCGTAGATGCCGGCCGTCAACCCGGATACGCCACCGCCTATGATGATGATTTTCGTCATTGTCGCCTGTTTTTTTTATCCGGTGCAAAGTTACTGTTTTTTTTTGACATATGCAAGAGTTGTCCTGCTTTTTGCAAGCAGTTATCCCGAATTTCTAAAACGAACATTTAAAAGGCCTCTAAGAAGAAAGATTTTTATTAAGGCTCGTAATACGCGCGATACACAAAAAATCGAAA
>JALFZG010000073.1 GCA_022784645.1 Bacteroidales bacterium | reverse complement strand
TTTGATACAGTGCGGGAAGAGCTTTGCGATGCGCGTTTTGGCTGCAAAACGTATAGCTCCCGGAAGGGAGGGTGAAGACGCCATCTGGCGGAAATAATCCTCTATCGGCACATTGGCGCGGAAAGGCACCAAGCGGTTGAGTTCATCGCTATCGGCATACCACATACCGTGGAAATTGCGGGTTGTGAACCATTTCGAATCGAAGATTTTCTCCGGCCGCGGGCAGCCAATCGCCTCGAGCAGTAGGCATTCGAACTTATAATTGGAAATGCGGTATTGGTCGCCCGATCCAATATTGTAATATCTGTTCCAAAAAGCCGCAGGCACCGTAGGGCGACAAACGCCCTCAAGCAGTCGTCCGGAGTCTTCTACGGTTGCCCATTCGAGCACACCGCGGATGGGCACGTGAAACATGATGGGGTCGTAGTTTTTTAGAATGGCCGGATAGAGGATACCCGACTGACGGAGCGATACCCAGCACTTGATGCCGGAGTCGGTGATGATGCGTTCGGCCTGCGCTTTGGTAAGGCCATAGTGGTCGTAAGCGCTGATGCAGATAGGGTCGCCTGCTCGTCCCCAATGGAGCGGCTCGCGGCGGTCGCCCATCTGAGCCACACTGCCGATATACACCACTTTCGGTTGGTGCTCCTGCGCCAAGACAGCTTTTACCAAATACTCCGCTGCTGTGATGTTCGTCTTGCGCGTTGCGGCCGGACGATAATCCGCCTGCGGCGACACCATTCCACCGACATGCAGCACGATATCCGAACCGCTCACGCCCTTCAGAATATCTTCATAGCGCGTGAGATCGCCCCAAATCACTTCGATATCCTGCATCAGCGGACCGAGTTTGCGGATATTCTTCTCACTCTTGCGCGCGAGCACGCGAATATTATAGTTCTCTTTATGGGCGAGCAGCTCCTGAAGGCCGGCCCAACCCATCGTACCGGTAGCGCCGGTAAGAAAAACGGTTGTCTTAGTCATTATCTTGCGTTTTATTGTTTTCGTTATTGTTCGGTTGGGATGTTTTCTGCTCCTGCTCTGCGGGTTGCTTATGTGCCCGCTCGCTCAAGAACGTAAGCGGGTGCTCGATAAACTGCAGCTCCCAGATCTTGGCCTCCTCTTGTCGGATGAGGGCCGATCGGTCTTCGGAAATGAGCAGGAGGTAGTCGTTTGGCCGGATGAGGGTATGGCCCTTGGGCACGATATAGCGGTCGCCTCGGCGAATGAGCATAACGAGTGCTCCCACCGGCAGGGAGAGGTCTTTGAGTTTGATTCCACTGCCCGCCATCTGCTCCGTTACCTGCATCTCTACCGCCTGATCGAGAATCTCCTCGGGCAGGTCGATATCGAAATGGGTGGGATCGATAGACTCCACGGGCGGCAGATCCAACCGGAGTCTGCGTGCTACCCACTCCAATGTTCCTCCTTGCAAGAGGAGCGAGATGAGGGTGCAGAAAAAGGCTATGTGAAACAGAAACGCGGCATTGGGCACGTTGGCTGCAAAACATTGGATGCCCAAAATAATCGGCACCGCCCCTTTGAGGCCCACCCATGAGAGGAAGGTCTTGTCGTGCCAATCATATTGCTTAAACGGCCACATCGAGAGAAACACAGCCGCAGGGCGCGCAATGAAAATCATTACCACACTCACTATCAGTCCGGGGATAATCGCCTCTTTCATGTTGTGGGGCGTAATGAGCAAGCCGAGGATGAGGAACATCGACAGCTGGCAAAGCCAACTCATGCCATCGAAGAACTTGAGCGAATGGCGTTTGTGCGCAAACTTGCTATTGCCTATTACCAAACCACCCACATACACGGCCAGAAAACTATTGCCGCCAATAAAGAACGTAGCGCTGAAAATGAAGATGCAGGCCGTAAGGATGAGGAGCGGGTAGAGACTCTCGTTGCTCAGCCGCACCTTGCGCATTAGGAAGATGATGAATTTTCCGAACAGGAAACCTACCGCCAAACCCGCAATGATTTGCCAAACGACCGTCAGCCCGATTCGCCACCAGGTGAGGCCCTCTTGCGCGTTTACGATGCCGATGAGGGTGGTGGTGAGGATATATGCCATGGGGTCGTTGGAGCCCGACTCGAGCTCGAGTATCGGCTTTAGATGGTGCTTGAGAGATATGCCTTTGGTGCGGAGGATGGAGAAGACGGAAGCCGCATCGGTGGAGGACATCGTAGCAGCCATCAGGAGCGCGCCCGCCAGCGAAATCTCTTGGCTCACGTGCAGCCAGCGAAGTATTAAATAAATGAGTACACCTGCAATCAGGCAGGTAATCAACACGCCCATTAGCGCCAATGCCACACCCTCGCTCACCACCGGTTTGATATCCTTGAATCTCGTACTCAGGCCGCCCTGAAACAAGATCACGCATAAAGCTACCGTACTGAATGCTTGCGCAAGTCGCACGTCTTCAAACTGAATACCCAATCCATCTTCGCCAAACACCATTCCCACTACCAAAAACAGCAGCAGGGCCGGCACACCGAGCTTACTACTCAGTTTGTCGGTAAAGATGCTCGCAAAAAACAGGAGCGATATTACGAGAAGAAACAACTCAACAGCCATAGTGCGATGCGTGTTAGTTTATTTGCTGCCCTGCTTAGAGCAGCCTTGTTTAGCTCCACATGCCCCTGAGCAGCCCTGCTTAGAGCTTCCTTCTTGATTGGTCGCTTCTACTGAACGCGGATTTTTCTTTTTCAGCACCTGGAAAATGGCTTGCTCGAGCGTCTGCTTGGGCATTAAGCCCTGAATCATCTGCGGACGACCATTCACGGGTATCAGCAAGATACTCGGAATCGAACGAATACCGAAGATATACGCCAACTCGCGCTCCTTATCGGTATCCACCTTATAGAAAATCACCTCTTCGCAATAGTCTTCTGCCAGCTCTTCCATGATGGGTGCCAGCCGCTTGCAGGGGCCGCACCAAGTGGCATAAAAATCAATCACGCAAGGTACATCGCCCTTATAATGCCATACCGAATCTACGGTATAATCCACAATCAGCCGCTTGAATTCTTCAGTAGTGAGATAGCGCACCTCTTCGGCACGCAAAAGGGGGCTGCAATGGGCCAAAAACAGCAATATTACGGAAATTTTACGCATAAACAGACTCATTTTTTCATTTTTTTTCAGTTTTGGGTGCAAAATTACGAAAAAAATAGTAATTTTGCAAGCAATTTTGCAAAAACCACCCAATAAAATGATAATTACCTCCGATATTGACCTCGCTTTGCGCGAACAAACGGCTTTAGTTGCCCAAGATCAGGTGTTTATTCTCGTAGATACCAACACCCGCCAGCATTGTCTCCCAATCATCGAGCAGACGCTCGCTATTCCAGATGAACATATCTGCTGCATTCCTGCGGGAGAGGCGCATAAAACGCTCCAAACGATCGAGCAGATTTGGCAATTCCTCATCGAGCAAGGAGCAACTCGAAAGTCGCTGCTCATCAACCTTGGAGGCGGTGTGCTCACCGACATGGGCGGTTTTGCTGCGGCTACTTACATGCGCGGAATGCCGTTTCTCAATATCCCCACTACGCTCCTCGGCATGGTGGATGCTGCGGCAGGCGGTAAAACTGGATTTGACTACCATGGGCTGAAGAATCAGATTGGGCTTTTCCGAATGCCCCAAGAAACGATTATCCATACCGCTTTTTTACAGACACTTGACCCGCACCAGATTCTCAGCGGATTTGGCGAGATGATTAAGCATGCGCTCATCTCCTCGCCCCTCGAACTGGCTGCTATCTCCGCTTTTGATATCGAGCAGTTCATCAATCGTCCGTCAGGCGAATACATCGAGGAAGCTCACGAACTCATCAGCCGCAGCATCGATATCAAGAATTATATTGTAGAATCCGATCCGGAGGAAACGGGCATGCGCCAAACGCTCAATTTCGGACACACCATCGGACATGCGCTTGAAGCGTATGCGTTGCAGCATGGCGAGCCCTTGCTCCACGGCTATGCCGTTGTTTACGGCATGATTGCCGAGCTCTATCTGAGTCATCTCAAGCTCGGTTTTCCGGAGCGCGACCTGCAGCAAGTGATTCACTTGATGAAGCAGTATTATGGCAAATACACCTGCCCCTGCAAGTCATATGATGAGCTCATCACGATCATGCAGCATGACAAGAAAAATACATCACAGCAGGAAATAACGTTTACCCTCCTGCGCACGGTGGGCAATTATCGGTTAGGCTGTGTTTGTACGCCAGAGGAAGTAAAAGAAGCGCTCGATGCCCTCTTTAATTGCTAAGAGGGGTTATAATATCCTCATCCACAAACCATTCTGCCTACGTGCATGTAGCTTTCATCCAGCTTGCAGCGTACGTACAAACAAGCTAGATACAAGCTAGATACAAGCTAGATACAAGCTAGATGAACGAATGATGCGTGGACGATGGACGGACTAATGTCGGCCCATAGTCAGACGATAGTCAGACGATAGTAGACGGTAGTCGGGGGGAATATTTTCAAGCGAATGGATATTAGATATCCTCTCGGAAACTGATATGGATTACTTCATCGTCGATGCAAATCTTATAGCCTTTGCCGTGTATGGAGAGGATTTTAACGCTTGGTTCAATCTCCAGCATGTGCCTCAGGTGGTTGATATATACGCTCAGCGAACGGCCGTTGAAATAATTATCCATTCCCCAAATCTTGCGGAGGATATAGCCGCGCTCAACGAGCTGATTGCAGTTGTTCATGAGGATAGCGAGCAACTCCGATTCTTTTCCTGACAGGTGGTGAACCAGCACACCGTCTTGCGAAAGCGTCTGAAGCTCAGAATCAAAGGTAAGCGAACCAATGTCAAATAGTTTTTGAGGCAGCACTTGCTGATTGCATCGGCGGAGCATAGCCGATATCTTCATCGCTATAATCTCCATTGAGATGGGCTGCGTAATCACATCATCAGCACCTGCTTTGTATATTTCCAACACAGCCGTTTTTTCTACTTCCTTCATGTCGCTAGTACTTACAAACAGCGGAATATCGCGCAATTCGCGAAGCGCATGAATCACATCGATAACCTGCTCCGTACGACCCTGAAGGTGCATCAGGCACAAGTCAAACTCTCTGTCGATAACCGATTTCTTAATTTCGGTTGACAGATTCGGGTCGGCAAGTTGCGCCTTAAAGCCCAGGCGCTGCATATATTCTAAGATTATCTGCCCGAGCGTCTCGTTCTCGTAGATAAGCAATAATGAGGGAGTTTCTTCTTGTGCTGTCATACTATTGGGTCTTCCTATTTATTGCCTACAAAAATTATGCCACGTGCTCTTATTCGGCTAACATACACGAGTGTTTTGAATTTTTAATACAAGAATCACGGTCTTTCTGCATATTTTTTAATAAAAACACCGAATAGATTTGCGTATATAAGAAAAAAACCGTAATTTTGCATGCAAAACTATCAATATCAATGAAAAAGAAACGCGTATTGGTCATCTCCACCGGTGGCACCATCTCTATGGTGAAGGATCCGGAAACGGGCGCGTTGCGTCCGGCCGATTGGGAAGAATTCAAATCCTTCATGCCCGAATTGAATACCGACAACTTGGAGGTTGTGCTCACCCGATTCGAGCATTTTATTGACTCATCTGACGTAAACCCAGAGTTTTGGGGCAAACTCGCAGGCATCATTTATCAGAATTATCCTGATTACGATGGATTTGTAGTGCTCCACGGCACCGACACCATGTCATATTCCGCTTCTGCGCTTTCGTTTATGTTGGAGAACCTCAATAAACCCGTTGTTTTCACCGGCTCTCAGCTCCCGATAGGTGTTCGCCGAAACGACGCGCGCGAAAACTTCCTCACGGCTATCGAGATAGCGGCAGAGCAAGACGAGATGGGCGATGCCATTGTGCCGGAAGTGACTGTCTTTTTTGAAGATCGTCTATGGCGAGGCAATCGTACGACCAAGGTCAATGCAGAAAATTTTGCAGCGTTCAAGTCGTATAATTATGAAGCGCTTGCCAAAGCCGGTGTACACATCCGCTACTACCCCGAGCGCATTCATTACAGCGACCAACATGCGCCCCTTCGCTTGCGTACGAAGACTGACTCCAACGTTGCCATCCTGAAGCTCTACCCCGGCATTTCGCAGAAGATGGTGGATGCTATTCTGCATATCCCCGGCCTTCGGGCGGTGGTGCTCGAAACGTTCGGCAGCGGCAATGCAATGTCGGCTCCGTGGTTTTTCGAGACGCTCAAAGAGGCAGTTGACAAGGGTATCATCATCGTAAACAAGACCCAATGTTTGGGCGGATCGGTGGATTTCGGCCATTATGCCGCCTCCCTTCCGATGCTCCGAGCAGGCGTACTTTCAGGTTATGATATCACCACAGAGGCGCTCGTGACCAAACTGATGTATCTCTTAGGCGAACATGGTGATGATATTGCTACCATCAAGAAACTCATCTGCACAAGCATATGCGGCGAGATGACCATTGATTGACAGCCGTGTAATGACTGTTTTTCCATTGCTAATTCAATCTTAAAATTCACCTGATATGAATCTCACTGATTTACAACCCAAAGAGGTTTGGAAAGCATTTTACAGCCTCACCCAGATTCCCCGTCCATCGGGAAAACGTAAAGAAATCTCCGATTTCATCGCTAATTATGGTCGCGAGCTTGGGCTCGAAACCGTGGTTGACGAAATCGGCAATGTAATCATCCGCAAGCCGGCATCCGCAGGCTATGAAGACCATCCGGGCGTTATTCTTCAAGGCCACATGGATATGGTGCCGCAGAAGAATTCTGATAAAGTGTTTGATTTTGAGAAAGACCCTATCGAAGCCTATGTAGATGGCGAATGGGTGCGTGCCAATGGCACCACGCTCGGTGCTGACAATGGTATGGGTGTAGCTGCAGCAATGGCCGTGTTGGCTGACAACAGTTTGAAGCACCCCGCTTTGGAGGCATTCTTCACCATTGATGAAGAGACGGGTATGTATGGTGCTGAGGCGCTTCAGCCGAACGTGCTCCAAGGTCGCACGCTCCTCAACCTCGACTGCGAAGCAGAGGGCGAACTGTATATCGGTTGTGCCGGTGGTGTGGATGGCACTGCTACCTTCCATTATAAGCAGGTGCCCGTGCCCGAAGGCGATGTGGCTGTGCTTGTGAAGCTCTCCGGATTGCATGGCGGTCACTCCGGCTGCGATATCCATCTCCAGCGCGCTAATGCCATCAAGAAACTCTTCGAGTTCATCAAAGAGGCAGTGTCGGAATATGAAGCACGTATTGCTTGCGTACAAGGTGGCTCGCTCCGCAATGCTATCCCGCGCGAGGCAGAAGTGCTCCTCACGGTGCCGGCTGAAGGCAAAGATGAGTTGCTCGAACTCGTAGATTTCTACGAAGACCTCTTCATCAAAACCTACGATGGAATCGAGGATAATATCCATCTTACGGCTGAAGATTTCGATATCAAGCAAGTCAAGGGCTTGCTTCCGGAAGATACGCAGGATTTCCTTATCCACGCTATCACTATCTGTCCGCATGGCGTATATCGCATGATCCCCGAATTGCCGGATGTAGTAGAAACGAGCAACAACGTAGCAACCATCAACATGACCGAGGATACCATCACCGTCTGCTGCCTCACGCGCTCTTCGGTTGAGAGTCGCAAAGAGGAGATGATGGAGATTATCGACTCCACCTTCCGTTTGGCTGGTGCAGATATCGTTTTCACCGGCAGCTATCCTGGTTGGAAACCTAACACCAACTCCCGTATACTCGAGAAGATGCAGGCTGTATATGAACGCGATTTTGGCAAGACGCCTCGCATCATGACCATCCACGCCGGCCTCGAATGCGGTATCATTGGTAAGAACTACCCCGGCTTGGATATGATTTCCTTCGGCCCGACTATCGTGCACCCGCACAGCCCGTCAGAAGCCGTAAATATCGAGACCGTAGATAAGTTCTATCGTTATCTTCTTGCTACCCTCGCAGAGCTCTAATACGGCCTCCGAAGCCAATGGCATGTTTGCGTATAGCAAGATTAACCCATAAACAATCAGCCCGCCTGACATTTGTCAAGCGGGCTGAATTATTTAAAAATCGAACTGCAAACAATATGCAGAAGAGTTATCAAAATCCATTATTATGCGGAATTATCGCATCGCTATCAATTATGCAGAATGAGTGCTGACTGCGGGAGAACATGCGCCTTCTCGCTCATGGTAAGCGTTCCGGATAGGTTCACTTGACCGTCATATACCACTGCCGTAAACATGCCCTCGGGCAGCGCCACCTCGGCCATCTGCTTGCTTGCATTGAGCACTACGATAATCGTTTCCCACTCGTCGCCTCCGGCAAAATCCGTAAGCTCCCAAGCTACTACATTGCCGAGTTGGCTGCCGTTGGCATCCGTAGCTTCCAAGAAATGCAGGTGTTCTCTTACGGCATCAGCATCTCCCATACGGAAAGCTGGATGCTGCTTGCGGAGTGCGATCATACCTTTATAATAATTAAAGAGGTCGATGTTTTCAGCCTTGAGGTTCCAATCGATGGCATTGATGCTGTCGGGGCTGCAGAATGAGTTGTGTACACCTTTTTTATCGCGCATCACTTCCTCACCGCACCAGAGGAACGGAATACCTTGCGAAGTGAGTACAGCCGTTTGCGCAAGCTTATCCAAGCGAATCAACTCAGCCTTTTCTCCGGGTTTACCATCCTCATCGCGCACCGTTACTTTGAGGCGGTCAGAGAGCATCATATCGTCGTGGCAACTTACGTAAGAAATACATTGTGTAGGCTCAGTTGCCCAAGGCTCATCGTCGTAATTGACCTTATCCATAGCCACCTGAGGATGGTAAATAGCGCCTACGATACCGAATTTCACGCTCTCTTCGTAATCCGGCCAACCGGCAATCATCGCTCCTTCGCGGTCGTCAGACCAAGGGCCGCGCAATCCATCTCGCATATCATCGCAGAACGCACCAATACCCGGCATCTTGCTGATATTGGCTTTCATTGCCATCAATTCAGCAGGGTAGTTGGGAGCTCCGGCTGCCCATCCTTCGCCATAAAGAAGCAGACTCTTATCTATCTTATCGAGCTCTTTGCGAACGGCATTCATCGTCTCATAATCATGAATACCCATGAGGTCGAAGCGGAAACCATCCACATGATATTCTTCCACCCAATAACGTACGGACTCCAAGATGAACTTACGCATCATGGGGCGCTGGCTGGCGGTTTCGTTGCCGCAACCTGAAGCATTACCCCAGTTGCCTTCTTCGTCCAAGCGGTAGAAATAGCCGGGGCAGGTCTGCTCAAACTGCGAATTGCCCAAGTCGTAGGTATGGTTATATACCACGTCCATGATCACGCGGATGCCGGCCTTATGGAGCGCCTGAATCATCTTTTTCATTTCTATAATACGGCTCTTGGGGTCACGTGGATCGGTGCTGTATGAACCTTCTGGAACGTTGTAATTTACAGGATCATATCCCCAGTTGTAACTGCCTCCAGCAGCAGCGCCTGACTCGAGCACCTTGGCTTCTCCCGTAGCGCCAGCCTCGTCAATCGAGCCGAAATCGTAGGACGGCAGAATCTGTACGTGCGTCACGCCCAACTCTTTCAGATGGTCAATACCCGTAGGCAACCCCTGCGGAGAAGTGGTGCCTTCTTCGGTCATAGCGAGGAACTTACCCGGATGTGCTACGCCTGCTGAAGGATGAATCGTCATGTCGCGGTGGTGCATCTCGTAGATTACTGCATCTTGTGGAGCACGGAAATCCGGGCGCTTATCAGCCTCCCATCCTTCAGGGTCGGTCTCATCAAGGTCAATGATAGCAGCGCGCAAACCGTTGATACTCACAGCCTTGCAGAAGATACCTGGCGTCTCGTGCAAAGGGAAAGCAGAGCCGGGTTGGGTAACGGAGAACGTGTAATACATATCCTTTAAATCTTTCTCCACGGTCAGACGCCAAGTGCCGTCTTTTTGCCACTGCATCGGCAGTCGCTCCGTTGCTTCCGTGGTTTCCTGGTCAGCGTAAATGTTTACATACACAGCCTCTGCGGCCGGACTCCAAAGCGCAAAAGCGGTCTTCTCCGGGGAATACACCATCTCCTCGAGTTTGTCTTTGCGCACGGGATATTCATCTACATTGCTGTAATTGGGTTTCTGAGAACTGCAACTTGCGAGCACACAAACCATAGCCATAAATAGTACTTTTTTCATGATATATGCATATTTTTGGGTGCAAAGGTACGATTTTTTTGTTAATTTTGCAAAAAAAACGGCACTTTTTTTTAGTATTTCAAAAAAAAACAGTAATTTTGCGCCCGTTTTACCAACTTTTAGTTTTTTATGTTTCATTATCACACTTTCTGTGTACCCTAGCGGATTGCTCCAAAGGGATTAATCTGATCGTATTTTTAAGAATGCAAAAGCCAAACTACCCCTACACGGGGAATGCCGCATCTGCGCCTCAGGCTCAGAGCGACTACATTATCGAGGTCAAGCACGTCAGCAAGCAGTTTGAAGACGGAAAATTTGCCCTCAACGATGTAAGCCTTTCTATTAAAAAAGGCGAGTTTGTAACTATCCTTGGCCCCTCGGGCTGCGGCAAGACAACGCTCTTGCGATGCATAGCCGGTTTTCAGGTGGCCACTTCGGGCGACATCCTCCTTAATGGTGAAGATGTCACGCAGACCCCTCCGCACAAGCGCCCTGTAAACACCGTGTTTCAGAAGTATGCGCTTTTTCCCCATCTCAACGTATTCGAGAACATCGCGTTCGGCCTAAAGCTCAAAGGTTTCGACAAGGCAACAATCAACCGCAAGGTGAAAGCAGCCTTGAAGACGGTTGGCCTTACGGATTACGAAGATCGCGATACGGACTCGCTCTCTGGCGGTCAGCAGCAACGTGTAGCCATCGCTCGCGCTATCGTCAACCAGCCGGAGGTACTCCTGCTCGACGAACCGCTCGCAGCACTCGACCTCAAGATGCGCCACGATATGCAGATGGAACTCAAGGATATGCACAAGCAACTTGGTATCACCTTTATCTATGTCACCCACGATCAGGAAGAGGCTCTTACGCTCTCTGATAGAGTGGTGGTGATGAGCGAAGGACGCATTCAGCAGATTGGTACCCCTACGGATGTGTATAATGAACCGCAAAACTGCTTTGTAGCCGATTTCATCGGAGAAAGTAATATCCTCACCGGCACGATGATACACGACCGTTTGGTGCGTTTCTGCGGCCATGAGTTTGAGTGTATCGACGAAGGTTTCGGTGAGAACCAACTCGTAGAAGTAGTTATCCGCCCCGAGGACCTCTATATTTTTGATAAGAACGACAAAGCGCAACTCACGGGCGTAGTGGACAGCTGCATCTTCAAGGGCGTGCATTACGAGATGTGGGTGAAGCTCGATGGACCGGAGGGCGAGACGCCTTACGAGTTTCTCGTACAAGATTACCACGCCTTCGAGCCCGGTCGAGAAGTGGGCTTGCTCGTGAAGCCCGAAGATATTCAGATCATGAAGAAAGAGCGCCTCTGCAACACCTTTGAGGGCGAGATTGTCAAAGGCAATAAGGTGGCATTCTTAGGTGCTGATTGGGATATCCCTGAGGCAGTAGCACAGCAGTTTGCTGTAGGCGATGAAGTGACCGTCACCGTAGATTTTGACAAGGTAGATCTGCATGACTACGAAGATGAAGGCACGCTCACCGGCGAAGTCTATTTCATTCTCTTTAAGGGCAATCATAACCACCTCACAGTGCGCACCGATGATGGCGATGATATCTTCGTGAACACCACCGATGCATGGGACGATGGCGACCGAGTAGGTATAGCTATTCATCCGGAGGACATCCATATCAGCAAGAAATCATGAGAAAGCTTACGGATATAGCGGCTAATCGCCGTACGTGGGCGTGGCCGTATGTGCTCTTCATGGTGCTGTTTGTGGTGCTCCCCCTCATCATGATTGTGTATTATGCCTTTACGGATGCCGATGGTGGATTCACGCTCTATAATTTCATCAAGTTCTTCCATACAAGCGAGGCGATAAACACCCTTATCTACTCGTTTGCGATAGCGCTTATTACCACCATCATTTGTTTGCTGCTGGGCTATCCGGCGGCTTATATCATGGCGAATGCGGAGTTTAAAACGCCCGCAGTAATGGCTATGCTCTTCATCCTGCCGATGTGGATAAATTTCCTGCTTCGCACCATCGCTACGGTGGAGCTCTTCAATATGTTCGGCTTGCCGCTGGGCGAGGGGGCACTCCTCTTTGGTATGTGTTATGATTACCTGCCCTTTATGATTTATCCTATCTACAACACGTTGCAGAAAATGGACAAATCGTTGATAGAGGCGGCAGAAGATTTGGGGGCCAACAAAGCCAAGGTCTTTACGAAGGTGATCCTCCCTCTCTCGCTTCCCGGCATCTACTCCGGCATCGTGATGGTCTTTATGCCTACGGTCAGCACCTTCGCTATTGCCGAGTTGCTCACCCGCAATAAGATCACCCTCTTCGGTTCGCTTATCCAGCGCTCCTTTGGAGAAGGCGGTATCGCTATGTGGAACTATGGAGCAGCACTTTCCCTCATTATGCTCATCATCATCGCCCTTACCTCGTTCTTCGACAGCGGCAAGGAAAGCGATGCTAAAACCAGTCTGATATGATTCTTACTCCCGCTCAAATAGAAGCACGCCGTCGCGCGCGTGCACTCCGCACCAAGCAAATAGCAGGAAACGCATATCTCTGGCTCCTGCTCGTGGTGCTTTACGCTCCTATCTTATTGATTATCATCTTCTCTTTCACTAAGAGTAAGGTGTTTGGCAACTGGACGGGCTTTACGTTTCAGCTCTATCAAAACCTCTTTACGGGCTATGATTATAATGCGCAGGTGCGGGTAGATCCCAACCTCTATCGCGCGATCGCTTTTACGTTTGTGATTGCCTTCGTAGCCGCATTGATTGCCACTATCCTCGGAACGCTGGCCGCTATTGGTATCTTCAACATGCGCAGCCGTAGCCGGAAGGTGATTACGTTCCTCAACTCTGTGCCGATGATCAACCCTGATATCCTCACGGGTATCTCGCTTTTCTTGCTGTTCGTGTTCCTCGGCATCAGTCGCGGTATGACTACGGTGATTATTGCGCATGTGGTGTTCTGTACGCCATACGTGGTGCTCTCTGTAATGCCGAGGCTCACGAAGATGAATCCGAATATATATGAGGCGGCTTTGGATTTGGGTGCAACACCTTTTCAGGCTCTCCGTAAAGTGCTATTGCCGGAGCTGCGACCGGGTATGGTGTCGGGTTTCATCTTGGCGCTCACGTTGTCGATTGATGATTTCGGTGTAACGTTCTTCACCAAAGGCAGTGGCGGTCTTGAGACGCTCTCCACCTTCATCTATGCAGATGCCCGAAAAGGAGGCCTCACGCCAGAGTTGCGACCGCTCTTCTCGCTTATTTTCCTCACGATTCTCATACTGCTCGTTGTGATGAATATCCGTGCAGCCAAGCAAGCCAAGAAGTAAAGAACAATACAAATCCCATAAAAAACAACGGTTGACCGCCGTTGTTTTTTTTTTAGGTGGGTTCTAAAAACCGTCTGTTTTTGTGTTCGAAACAAACGATTTTCAGTGGTTACAAGGATTCGATATTTCCCTCGATAGCCTTAACGAATTCATCGGCATTGGCAGCACTGAAAGTGATCTTTTTCCCCGATTTCATCGACAATAATACGGTGTCGTACTTGTCGCCCACGTATGACTGATATACGCCTATCTCGGAGTTCCAAAACCATCCGATGCGCAACTTTGAGCCGCTGGTGCCGAACAGACGGATGTTATTGCCTTTATAGGTGAATCGCTCCACCTTAGCGATTGTATCGTAATCGATGGTTTTCTTGCCAACCCAAAGATGGATGCAAACGGCTTCGGGTGTCAGTTCCACCATCTTGGGCGTCATACCAAACAGTCGGGTCATGCTCACAACGAGGAAGCCGGCTAAGAATGCAATCCACAACGTGTCAGGCTGAACGAAAGCTGCGTATATCACGAAGGCGATAGCAGCCACCACCAAGGCGTACAGCACCCAATCAAACCAAAACATGGTGATGCGACTGTTCATATAGCGCTTCGCTATCTGGTTGTTCACTATTTCTTGCTGGTTCAGTACGTCACCCAGCTGACGATATTGCTCTTTGAGCTCTTTTTCCAAATCTTTCATAATGGTAGTTGTTTCTTTTTGACTTTATGTACTCTTTGCCTGCGCTTGGTGATAGAACGTTTACATCTTCTTTAGCGCCTCTTTGATTCGTACTAATCTTACGGACACGTTTTTCACCGTGATTCCGGTAATTTGTGCAATTTCTTCATACGACATATTCTCGAGCCAAAGCAGGATGATGGCTCGGTCGAAGAGTCCGAGTTGGTGGATGCGGTCGTAGAGCATACGGACTTGCGAGAGGTCTTCTTTGTCGGGAGCAAAGAGGTCGATGTTCATTTCGAGCGCCTGATGTTCGTGCTGACTTTTCTTTTGCCAGTTCAGACAGGTGTTCATGGCTATGCGCCATATCCAGCTGGCGGGAGAGGCTTCGCCGCGGAAGGAGTCGAGTCCTTGCCAAATTCGGATACTCACCTCTTGAAAGAGGTCTTCCACTTCTTCTTTGTTGTCAGAGAACATATAACACACGGTATATATCGTGCTTTTATGCGCCTTCAGCAACTCTGTAAATCGGTTGTTTTTGTCCATTTTTTTGATGCTTTTTATTACGTTAGACCATCGACTTCACGTTTTACTACAACTTTTTGGAAAAAAATGTAAAAAATCTCGTTTCTTTTTTCTTACAAAAATAGCGCCATCATGCATTCTGCTGTTTTCCAAAATTGCCCACACTAAAAATTGCCTTTTATGAAAGATAGGCTCACTACCGCTCCGCTGCCACTGGAACGTCCGCAATGCTTCTGGAACGCGCCTTGGCGCAATTGGAACGGCCCGCAGGGCTATTTTGTATTGTTCGTTGGCAGGAGATATTATCTCCGGTGGAGAGAGGTTTTCTTTCCGGGGTCCACAAAGACGCCTTCGACTCTTCGCTCGAATGGGGAGAGGAGGAATGATGGAGCGCTACATTTCGATTTATCGAAATCTTTTAGCGAAGCCATCTCCGACGATTCGTGCCTCATCTGATTGCGAGTGCAAAGGTACTGCTTTTTTGGCATTTGGCCAATAGTTGTCCGGGCATTGAAAATGGCATGTCCGGACCTTTGCTTCAGCGCATCCGATTTCCCTTTGCCAATCGCTGGAGGGAAACGCAAAAATTACAAGTGTCAAAAATACAAAATTTTGCAAGTACGAGGTGGAAACAATTGCAGGTACGAGGAGGTTGCAAAATCAACCTCCTCGTACCTGCTTTTTTATAGGGCCTCTTAGAGGAAAAATTTCG
>JALFZG010000020.1 GCA_022784645.1 Bacteroidales bacterium | reverse complement strand
CAGCATTCGTTGCTGGTATTCGTCAATGGATCCGACGATGGTATTCGACGAGGTATTCGTCGATGGCATTCGTCGATGGCATTCGTCGATGGAATCCTTTATGGGCATTCATATTGGGTATTCGGAATTGAAAATATCGCTTTTAAGCCCACGTGGGCTATGCGCTTCTCATCAAGAGCATCCTCATACTTAAGCAAACAAGTTTATCTTCGCCTGTTGATGATTTCAGCATTTTGATCCAAAAAGGGGGTGTTTTGTGGACAAAGAGCGGTTTTGAGCCAGTTCGTCCACAAAAAGGGGGTGTTTTGTGGGTTCTTCGTCAAATTTCGTGCTAAAATAATAGGGTAATTCATTGAAAATCAGTGAATTACCCTTGCTTTTTTGAACACTTTTTTGTAACTTAAAGTGCTGAAATACAAGTACTTAAAGTGTCCGAAAAAGTTAATTGCAAAGATAGCGAATCTAAGATTTCCTGCAAAGCTATCGCCAAAATTATTGGCTGGAAACATGTAATATATGATGATGTCATGAAAACAGACGATGGAATAATCATCCATATTCATGATAAAAGAATCACGTCCAAGTGTCCTTGCTGCGGCAAAAGAAGTTCGCATGTACATTCGTACTATCACAGGACAATGACAACTCTTTCTCTGCATGGTCAAAGAGTAAAGATTGTGGCTAAAACTAGAAGGTATAAATGTGAGAATCCAAAATGCAACCGCAAGACCTTTGCATCCCAAATTGACGGAGTCACAGAGCGTTATTCTAGGATGACATTAGAAGCAAGGCACTATCTGGAGGGCCTATTGGTCCATGTACCAGCGACAGTCGGATCAATACAATCAACCATGTCTGGCATGCCGATAAGCGCATCGACGGCATTGCGTATGATACATAAAATAAATCCTAAAATCGATTATTCCTCAATTCGCAGAATCTGCATTGACGACTTTGCATTCAGAAAGGGGCAGAGATACCGCACCATGATAGTGGATGCCGACACTGGACTTCCAGTCGAAGTGGTCTGCAGCAGGGACGAGCGAGACGTCACGCAAGCACTCGAGAAGTACAAGAAAGCAAATATCATATCCAGAGACAGGGCCGGTGCCTATTATAAGGCAATCCGCAAGGCACGGCCGCATGCGAAACAGGTGGCGGACCGATTCCATCTTGTGATGAACTGCGGGGAGCACATGGAAAAGGCCCTGAAGCACAACATGCAGACTATAAAGCAAGAAATCAGCAAATACACCAACTCGCCCCCTGTATCTCAGGCAGAATCGTTGTATGCTCCACCATCGTTAGAAGAAATAGAACGTTTCAATAAGGTCAAGGCACTCCGTGCAAGAGGCTGGTCTTACGACCGTATTGCAGGTGAAGTAAATTCCTCACGCAGAGCCGTTACGGAGATTTGCAACTCCGAGATCCCTCATGGCAGAAAAGTAACTACCCCGAAGATGATACTTCCTTACATCGATATTATCGAGAATGGTATCGAAAATGGACTGAGCTATAAAGACATCCGTAAGTCTATACTTGACCATGGTGGAAATATATCGATAGAAGCTTTATCTCTTGGAATGAAGAAAATGTATCCTCAGTATAAGCTCCACAGGGGAGGATATGCAAAAGGCTGTACCAGAAAAGGATTGATAAATATCAATGAGGGACGGCAACTGCGGCTGCTGACAAGTGGCAGGATGCATATATACATCGCCAATCCAGACTATGGTATTGACAAGAATACCGGGGAGTGTTCTGAAGAACATACCTTGGCGGAAAAGTTGATTGCATCTTCAACAACACTCCTACAGTTGAGAGACTTCCACATAAGGTTCAGAAACATACTAAAGGGTAACTCCAGCGAAGATCTAAACAAATGGATTGAACGATATTCCAAATCACCTTATGGAGATGTCGTCAGTTTCGTAAAAAGTGTCCAACGAGACATCTCGCCCATCAAAAACGCCATAAAATACTCAATAAGCAATGGACTGATTGAGGGTCTGAATAACAAGATGAAATGTATCAAGAGAAGTATGTATGGTCGCGCTTCGGACCGACTCCTTTGGATTAAAATCTTCCAAACTTGCTTAACTTGACAGCACGAAATTTGACGAAGAACCCACAGAAATGACGATTTTGTGCTCGAAAGGCTTGAAAACGAGGGTTTTGGAGGGCAAAAGCGCACAAAAACACCGATCTTGTGCTCGGGAGGGCTAACCCCTGCCTGCCACAGAGGGGCAACTCTCCTCTCTGCCGCCTCGGGGCAACTGTTCGCGATGCCGCCTCGGGGCAACTCTCCCCTCTGCCGCCGAGTGGCAACTCTCCGCCCTGCCGCCGAGTGAGAAC
>JALFZG010000019.1 GCA_022784645.1 Bacteroidales bacterium | reverse complement strand
CGACAAAACACCAAATGGGATGTGCATCTACCTGGTCATGGCATGATGATAACCAAGGTGAGCTAAACTTATCGCACATGGACTGCCAATAAAGTAAACAACACCGCTAACAATTTGGGCGTGGATATCATCGAAGCCGATGGTAAAACCAATAGTAGTATTGGTCGGCAGAATGACCTTTTCCCAAGCGGAGCTGACGCTTATGCGCCTTACGAGCAATATCCTATTACGGATATACAGGAAGATGGCAACCGCATTAGCTTTGACTTCATGGGCGGTGCTGATTGGCTCACTCCTATGACGACTGAAGCGGCCAATGCCAAAGATAAGAAAGGCCGCACATATACAAAAATCGAAGCCATTTATGACGTCAGCGGCAATCTAATCACAACAGCCGTAAAAGTGAAAGACTTGAGCCCCGGATTCTATATTATCCAAGTTGGCGATGATGGCGAAGGTAAAGAACATCATTCTAAAGGCATACAAATTTATATCAAAAAATGAAAATTATCAGTTATAACCTCAACGGCATTCGTTCGGCTATCAACAAAGGACTGCTTACCTGGCTGCCAGAAGCAAATCCCGATGTCTTCTGCATTCAAGAAAGCAAAGCTCAACCCGACCAAATTGATACGCATGCTTTCGCTGAATTGGGATACAAGAGTTACATCCACTCAGCAGAAAAGAAAGGGTATTCGGGCGTGTGCATCTTCTCTAAGCGCGAACCCGATTTCCTGAAAGCAGGTATGGGAATTGAGCGTTTTGACGCAGAGGGACGCGTACTTCGCGCAGACTATGGTGACCTCACCATTGTATGCGTATATGTGCCGAGTGGTACTACAGGCGATGTACGTCAGGATTTCAAGATGGAATTCTTAGCCGCTTTCCTTCCTTGGGTAGAAGCACTCCGAAAAGAGCGCCCCAACGTAATCATTTGCGGAGACTATAATATTTGCCATAAGCCCATTGATATCAATCATCCGGAGCGACAAAAGGGTGTGAGCGGTTTCTTGCCGGAAGAGCGCGAATGGATGGATCAATGGGAGCAAACCGGACTCATTGACTCTTTCCGCTTATTCTGCCAAGAACCCAACCAATACTCATGGTGGAGCATGCGATTCGGAGCAAGGGCTCGAAACGCAGGTTGGCGCATTGACTATCATTGGGTTTCTGAGCCACTGCGCAATCGCATCCAGAGTGCAAGTATCCTCCAGCAGGTTGTTCATTCCGACCATTGCCCAGTAGTTGTAGAGATAGCAGATAAAAACTAAACAGCGAATTTGCGAACCCACCTATACGAATTAGACGTGAACGATACACAACACACAGAATCCTCCGTACTCCGAACAGAGCATTTGGTAAAGAAATACGGCAAACGAACGGTAGCCAACGACGTAAGCATCGAAGTACGTCAAGGCGAGATCGTAGGCTTACTTGGACCGAATGGTGCAGGTAAAACAACTACGTTTTACATGACTACAGGGCTCGTAACCGCCAATGCCGGTAAGATATTTTTAGATGGAGAAGATATTACCAGCTTCCCTATGTATAAGCGCGCACAGCGGGGTATTGGTTATCTTCCTCAAGAAGCCAGTGTGTTTCGCAAACTGTCAGTTGAAGATAATCTGAAGGCCGTATTGGAAATGACGAAATTCTCCAAAGAATATCAAGCAGAGAAACTCGAGCAACTCATCCGTGAATTTAATCTCTCCCATGTTAGAAAGAATCTGGGAGACCGCCTTTCCGGAGGAGAGCGCCGGCGCACAGAGATAGCCCGCTGTTTAGCCATTGAGCCTCGATTCGTAATGCTCGATGAGCCCTTTGCCGGCGTTGACCCCATCGCTGTACAGGAAATTCAGGATGTAGTATGGCGGCTGAAAGATAAGAATATCGGCATTCTCATCACGGATCATAACGTAGATGAAACCTTGCAGATTACGGATCGTGCTTACCTGCTTTTTGAAGGAAAAATACTTTTTCATGGTACGCCTGAAGAATTGGCATCCAATCCTATTGTGCGGAAAAACTACCTCGGTAGAGACTTTGTCTTGAAAAAGAAAACCAAAGTAGAATAACCATTGCTCCATGTCTTTTGCCATTCGTATATTGTCATTATTGCCCCTTCGTGTACTCTACGCGATGGCATCTTACGTGCTGTATCCTCTGCTCTATTATGTAGTGCAATACCGCCGCAGCATGGTGCTGAGTAATCTCCGCTATTGCTATCCGGAGAAATCAGAAGCAGCGTGCAAACAGATGGCAAAGCAGTTTTATCATTGGTTTGCAGACCTCTGCGTAGAGATTATCCATGCTTACAGAATGAGCGATGAGGAACTGCGCGAAAGGGTTGTTTTTGAGGGCTTGGATGAAGTGCAAACAGCGTTTATAAAGCAGCAGGGTGGCGTTTTTATGTTAGGGCATATCGGATGCTGGGAATGGATAGCAGACGCAGCCAAACGAATGGACAGAAGCCGCATTCATACCAACGTTATTTATTTGAAGCTTGACAACCCTTCTGCTGATCGCATCATGATGCAGATTCGCCAGCAACGAGGATGCACGCCAATCGAGATGCATAAGCTCCTGCGAGAAGCAGTCAGATTGCGCAAAGAATCTTCAAAAGCGGAGGTGTATAGCATGTTGGCTGATCAGAAACCATCGTGGAGAAGTTTGCAGTTCTATACGGATTTTTTCGGCCATAACACACCTTTTCTTACTGGCAGCGAGAAAATTGCTCGGAAGTTTGCGTACCCTGTGTATTATGCAGACATCACGATGCCATCGCGCGGGCATTATCACGTTCAGTTTATTCCTATCACGGCCAATGCGCAACTCTCTGAAGAAGGATTCGTAAGTCGCGAGTACGTACGACTACTTGAAGCCAATATTCGAAAACAACCATCAATCTGGCTCTGGAGCCATAACCGATTTAAATGGAACAACGACAAATGACTGATTTTATCCTTTCCACCAACCAAATCTTCCGTCAATCAATAGAAGATTACCACCTCACGGACAACGTTGATCAGCCTTGCAACAATCCCTATCCGGCAGGCACTATTGAGCACGATCTTTATCAAAAGAATTGGATTGATGCCGTACAATGGCATTTGGAAGATCTTATCCGCGATCCGGATATTGATTCCCGAGATGCCCTTTTGCTCAAGCGCAGAATTGATAAATCCAATCAAGACCGCACGGATTTGGTAGAGCAGATTGACTCCTATTTCTGGACACAATTTCATAGCATCCAACCGCAACCGGGGGCTACCATCAATACCGAATCACCGGCATGGGCTATTGACCGCCTAAGTATCCTGCATCTGAAGATATATCACATGCAAGAGCAGGTGAATCGCACGGATGCCAATAGAGAACATATCCAAAAATGCAAAGAAAAGCTGCACGTTCTTCAGCAGCAATACACAGACTTGTCAGAAGCCATCTCTTGCCTGCTCCAAGACTACGCGAGCGGTCAGCGCATCATGCGCGTATATAAGCAGATGAAGATGTACAACGACGCAAGCACCAACCCCGTGCTGTATCGTAAATAAGGATGCCAAAAAATATCCTCGTCATACGGTTCTCTGCGTTGGGCGACACGGCCATGTTGCTCCCTGTGCTGTACGGAGCTGCTCTTGAGCAGCCCGATTGCACGTTTACACTACTTACCTCACATCGCAATGCTGAGCTCGTAACCCATAGTGCTCCATCGAATCTGCATATTTGGGGTGTAAATCTCAAAAACTACAAGGGAGTAATAGGATTAAGAAGGCTGCATAATGAGGCACTGTCAAAGCAATTTGATGCCATTGCAGACATGCACGATGTGTTGCGAACGAAGATTCTCCGTTGCTTTTTCCGATTGAGGGGTATTCCCGTGAGCGTGATTGATAAAGGGCGCAGAGAAAAGCGTATGCTTTGCAGGCAAGGGAAAAAGAAACGACTGATTCCACTCTTGCATACTACTCAGCGATATGCAAATGTGCTCCATCAACTTCAAATCAAAACAGCATTATGGCGGCCCACACCTTACCCCGAAAAGAAAGGCATTGGCATTGCTCCCTTTGCCAAACATCAGGGGAAAATCTACCCCCTCGATAAGATGGAAGCCGTTATTGCCACATTATCGAAGCAAGGTGAACCCATCTGCTTATTCGGAGGTGGCCCCATAGAAGAGCAGCAGATGCGCCGATGGAGTGCCATCTATCCGAATGTACGTTTCACCCCTGGTAGGAGTTTAAGCGAAGAGATTCAGGCAATGGATAAGCTGCGCGTGATGCTCACGATGGACTCTGCCAACATGCATCTAGCCTCGCTCGCGGGCACCCGCGTAGTAAGTATCTGGGGTGCAACCCATCCCTTTGCCGGATTCCTCGGCTATGGACAGAGTGAGTCAGACTGCATTCAAGCTAATCTCCCTTGCAGACCCTGCTCCGTTTTTGGCAACCGCAAATGCCAGTTTGGCA
>JALFZG010000086.1 GCA_022784645.1 Bacteroidales bacterium | reverse complement strand
TCGCCTGTTTTTGTATAAATTTTCATAACGGACAAAATATTCGGAATAATTCTGTATATTTTTCTGTGGTCTGATGGTTTGCGCTATTAGGGTCAGAAGCGGATGCGGTACGTTTTTTTCTCGAGATTGGGGTCGAAAAATACGAGTCCCATCGAGTAGAGATCCATCGTAGCGCTCACTTCTTTATGCTTGCATATGCGTTTCCACGCTTGCTCCATATCGCGCGATGCGTGTATATCATCGATAGCGAAAATGGCATGTTCGTTGCGGTGAGCTTGCGTCAGTTCAAAATAGCGAAGCAGGCTGTCGCCCGTATGGTTGGCGTCGATGAATACGAAATCCAGTGGTTTTTCGGGCTGCCATTTCGGCAACGTGAGGTTGATATCGCCCTCGATGCATGTGATATTTTGAATACCCAACTGATGCCATCCTGCGCGAGCTGTCTTCGCGAGCTCTGGTGCGCCCTCAAAGGTAGTGAGATGTGCGCGTGAGTCAATGGAAGCCAGATAGGCGGAGGTGATGCCGAGCGAAGTGCCCAATTCGAGCAGCTCTCGCGCCCCCTGCATCACGCCAAGACGCATGAGCAACTGTGCCTCACGCCTCGGCTTGAGCGAGGTGCGGGCAATATCGCTCACTCGTCTTTTGCCGGAGCGCCCTGTGCCAAAATCTTCTACATAGACCGTTTTTTCCTCTGAAAGCAAGTTCCTCCTGAGCGCCTCGATGGGTTCAAACGCATAGTAGGGTTCAGTGCTCGGGAGGATCGTGCGCGCGATATTAAATAGGTATGGAGAATGAATACCATAGCCCAGCGTATTGCCGGCACAAGCCTGATGCCTGACATACGCCCACATGCTGAATATTTTTTCTCTCATATGCATTTATCGCAAATTTTGCGCAAAGATACTGCTTTTTCTGCAAAAAATCAAGAAAAATCGACTTTTTTTTGTAATTTTAAGTTTACAAAATAGATTTTATATAGAAAAAATTAGTGAGATTGCATTTTTTTTCGTAATTTTGCACCGCAAAACCGAAGAGGGGCTCTGATTGCCTCTCGTTTGATTACGCACATTACTCACATTTAATTAATAAATTAAAACCTATTATTACAATGACAAAAGTAGCTATCAACGGCTTCGGCCGTATTGGACGTCTCGCATTCCGTCAGATGTTTGAAGCAGAGGGTTATGAAGTAGTTGCAATCAACGACCTCACCAGCCCGAAGATGCTCGCTCACCTTCTTAAGTATGACACCGCACAGGGTGGTTTCGCTGGCAAGTTCGGCGAAGGCAAGCACACTGTAGAGGCAACTGAAAACTCTATCATCGTTGACGGCAAGGAGATCACTATCTACGCTAAGCCCAACGCAGCTGAGCTTCCTTGGGGCGAACTCAATGTTGATGTTGTTCTCGAGTGCACCGGTTTCTACACCTCTAAGGAGAAAGCATCTGCTCATATCGCAGCAGGCGCTAAGAAGGTAGTTATTTCTGCTCCTGCAGGCAATGACCTTCCTACCATTGTTTACAACGTAAACCACAAGACCCTTACTCCGGCTGATACGGTTATCTCGGCTGCTTCTTGCACCACCAACTGCCTCGCTCCGATGGCAGCTGCTCTCAACAGCTACGCTCCGATTGCTTCGGGTATCATGTCCACCATCCACGCTTACACCGGCGACCAGATGATTCTCGACGGCCCTCAGCGTAAGGGTGACCTCCGTCGCTCTCGTGCTGGTGCTCAGAACATCGTTCCGAACTCTACTGGTGCTGCTAAGGCTATCGGTCTCGTTATCCCTGAGCTCAACGGTAAGCTCATCGGTTCTGCACAGCGCGTTCCTACTCCTACCGGTTCTACCACCATCCTCATCGCTGTTGTTAAGGGTAAGGATATCACCAAGGAAGGTATCAACGCTGCGATGAAGGCTGCTCAGACCGAGTCCTTCGGCTACACCGAGGATGAGATCGTTTCCAGCGATATCATCGGTATGAAGTACGGCTCGCTCTTCGATGCTACCCAGACCATGGTTTCTAAGATCGACGAAGAGACTTATCAGGTACAGGTTGTATCTTGGTACGACAACGAGAACTCTTACACTTCTCAGATGGTTCGCACCATCAAGTACCTTGCTGAGCTCAAATAATACCGCTCACATACTCTTTAAGGCTGTCCATCTCGGGCAGCCTTTTTTTTGCTATATGGCTGCTATCTGCTTTCGTTCTGCTTTCGTTCTGCTTTCGTTCTGCCTCCGTTCATCTAGCTTGTATCTAGCTTGTATCTAGCTTGTATCTAGCTTGTTTACAAGCACGATGTAAGCTAGATGTAAGCTAGATGCACGAATGCAGCACGTACAATGAAGTAGGATGCGAGTGGAATGACGAACAATGACCGTACGATGAGGTAGGTTACCATCCGAACAATTGCATATTGTTTGGATGGTAATGAGGTAGGATGCGAGTGGGAAGAGTGGGGTAGAGAGAGGATAAATTAAAATCCGCCCGACTCCACGAAGGAATCGAGCGGAAATAAAGTACGTATTCTACGTTAGAAAAAAGCGATTAAAAAATGTTATACACGCCTGTTTCTTAGAAGAAATAGCGGAGGCTGAACATCATGCTCCAAGTAGAAGCGGTGCTTGCGAGGGTAGAGAATACGCAAGACTGGCTCTTGCCTGCAGACTGACCACCGTTGAAGGTGTAAACACCGCCGAGCGAAGGATCGTTCTTGTCGGTAGCCTTCCACGACATGATGTTGGTGTTGTTGAGCGTCTTGTAGGTGCCCCAAGCCGGGTTGAGGAGGTTGAGGAGGTTATTGACGTCAAGAGCAATCTGGAGGTTGTGCTTGCGACCGGTAGCATCCGGCATGATGAAATCTTGCTGGAGCTTGAAGTCGAGCTGGTTGTGCCAAGGCATGGTCATGCAGCCGCGCTCAACATACTCACCACGGTGGTTGCGAGCATAAGAATTACCCTCAATCCATGCGTTGAACTCTTCCTTGTTCTGCTCAGAAACGAAGTTCATCTTCTCGAGCTGTTCCTCAGTCGGGATGAAGAGGGTGTTGTATGCACCACCATCGCCTACTACAGCAGCCGACATGGTAGGAGTCCAAGTGGTGTAGCTGTACTGGTTGCCGATGTAACCCATGTTCTGGCCCTCATAGCGGAGCGAGAGCGTGGTAGCACCAATCTTCTCAGGAATGCGATAGTTGAGGCAAGCCACTACACGATGAGGAGCAACGAAGCTGGCGTTGCCGAGCTCAATGCTGTTCGAACCATTTGCGCTGTTGGTGTTGGTAGAGTATACCGAAGTAACCTGATCACCGAGACCATCATTTACGGTCTTAGAGTTTGAGTAGGTGTAAGCAGCCATCAAGTTGATACCGCAATTCCAAGACTTCTCAACCTTAGCGGTGAACGAGCCATAGTAACCGTTGATATCGCTGTTGGTGATGAGATATGGAGTAACGGCTCTGTTTTGCGAGTTAACGATACCAGCCGACGTCCAAGTAGAGCGTGCGTCGAAGGTCTCACCCTGCGTCATGATAAGAGCGCCCTTGGTTTCTTCAATACCCTGCTTAGCTACAACAACGGTGTTGATGTCCTTATTGAAGATACCTTCTAAAGAGATCTTCCAGTTGAGCGGGAGGTTGAAGTCAACAGCAAGCGAGGTCTTCCAAGTGGTAGGCAAGCGGAGGTCCTTAGCAATGATGGTAGGAGAAGTAGGAGCGGGGAGAGCCTGCTCTTGGAATGAACCACCATAGAGCGTTTGGAGGATGCCCTGGATGTCGGTCTTGAAGCCGTCGCCGGCAAACTTCTGAAGGTCAGCATTGTTGCCAGAGAGAAGGGTTTGAGCCTGGAGGGTGTTAGAGTTACCTACAGCCGAAACAAGCCATACCATCGGGAGGTTACCTGCGAATACACCGGTACCACCACGAACGATCATACGGCGGTTGCCGAGAACGTCCCAGTTGAAACCAACGCGCGGAGATACGTTGAGGTAAGCTTTCGGCGTTTGGTTGGTTTGCCAACCCTGCTTCTTGAAGAGTTCGGTAAACTCAGCATTCTCGCAGTCGAGAGTAGGATAAACGGGGAGTTCAAGACGGAGACCATACGTGAGCTTAAATTGCTTATGGAGGTTAGCCTCATCCTGTGCATAAACCGAATACTTGGTAGTAGCGATGAAGGGGAACTGCTGCTTGAGGTCGGTGCGGTTAGCGTGGGTGATAGCGAATGCGAGAGGAGCATTCTTATTTACGAAGTCGTCCCAGCTTGCATAGAGGAAATAACCATTACCCATCTGCATGAAACCATTGGTAGCGCCATTATACTCAAACTGTGCACCAGCTGTGATGGTGTGAATACCGGTAGCGTAGGTTACGTTGTCGGTAACAGTAACCGTCTGTACGTCACGGAGGTTACCATAGGTAAACGGATCAAGACCGATAGTGGTGTAAACAGCCTTGGTATCGGTGCCATTTACGTCAACATTCTCGAGAATATCGATGGTCGGGAAGATGTCGCCACGGAAACTACGGGGCTCATACTGATGTGACCAAGCCAAACGGAGCATGTTGTTACCACGACCTTCTGCAAAGCGAGCGGTCCATTCAGCAGCAAGCGAACCGAAGTTCTGCTCCTGATTGTAGCAAGCATTCTGGAAATAGAGAGCGTACTTCGAGCCACGGCCATAAGAGTTGCGGTCATAGAGCGCGGTAGAGCCGAAGGGGCTAACCGAAGTAGAAGGAGAGGTGGTGTAATAGTTGTGGGTGTAGCTGTAACGGAGCTGGAGGTGGTGATTGCTGTTGATGTTGTAGTCAAGACGAGCAAAGATCTTCCAGTCAGGCGTGTTAAAGCTGTAGCCCTGATACTCACCCGGATCGTAGTTGTAGTGCTCCTTCATGTAATTACGCATCATATCCATTTTCTCAACGGTCGGACGCTTGTACTGACCAGAGATAGGATCGTTCTCGCTCAAGCGAGCCAGATACTTCTGACCAGGAGCGTTGTCCACATCATACTCAGCGTTGAGGAAGAAGAAGAGCTTGTTTTTGATGATCGGACCACCTACGGTGAAACCAACGGTGTTCTTGAGCATGTCAGCATTGGTGAGATAGGTGCGGTTGCCGTTAGCGAAGTTGCTGCCGAGCTTGCTGCCCTGGAGCTTGTTGTGCTTGAAGTAATCGTAAACGGAGAACTTCCACTCGTTAGAACCCGACTTGGTAGTGGTCTGAATAGCGCCACCTACGAAGCCAGACTGACGAACATCAAACGGCGTGATAGAGATAGCCATCTGATCAAGAGCGTCGAGAGAGATAGGCGTACCACCAGCGGGGAGGTTGGAGCCGATACCGAAGCCGTTGTTAAACGCAGCACCATCCACGGTAACAGCCGACTGACGATAGTTACCACCACCTACAGCGAAACCGTTAGAGGTAACGGTAGCCTGCGGAGTGAGCGACATCACGTCGTTCATCGAGCGGTTGGTGGTAGGAGTGAGCTGAATGTTGGCAGCTGAAATCGTAGTAAGCGAACCAGCACGATTCGAAGCCATATTGCTCAAATCAGCTGCAGTAACAACGATTTCATCTACGCCGAACGTTTCCTGCTCCACTTCGAGATTGAGGTGGTTTTCGTCGGCAAGGTTGAGGTAGATACCCATAACCTTGAGGTTCTTGTAACCGAGAGACTGTACTTCTACATCATAGGGGCCACCAGGCATAATGTTGCGGAAGTTGTAATTACCAGCGCCATCAGTAGTAGCGTAGTACACCTGACCAGTGGGGGTGTAGGTAGCCTTTACTACAGCGCCTACAAGCGTTTCAGATTTGTCACTGACTACACCCGTCAAGTTGGCGGTTGTAACCTGAGCGTAGATAGCAGCACTCATAAAAAGAGCAGCCATCAAACTGAGAATTTTTGAAAATCGCATAAGAACTGTGATTAATTAATAAAAAGGGAATTAATAAAGGGATTTTATTAATAATATCGTGAGATATTTCCAACAAGAAAAAGCGAGTATTCGCATACTCACTTATAACTTTATTAGTAACTTAAAACAGACAATTCATTTTAATTTTACAAAAAAAAAAGGAGTTTTTGCAATGCATTAATTGAAAAACGCTGCAAAATTACTCCTTTTTTCTGATATACGCAAGTATAATTTAAAAAAAATCACACTTTCCTTAAATAAACGCACATGCGCACGTGCGCGAATGATTATTTTTTGTTATCTTTGACACTTTCCATGTATTCTGATGCACTCATTCCTACGATGCGCTTGAAATTTCGATAAAATGAGGTAGCGCAATTGTAGCCGAGATAAACGTACACGTTTTTGATAAAGAGAAAACCATCGTCGTCGGTCAACTCTTCCGGTCTTGTTTCCAGCAATCGTTTAGCCTCTGTAATACGAAGATGATTGATATAATCGCTAAACGACATATTGAACTGCTGATGAATCAAATCGCTCAAATACGTACGATTGCTGCCTAAATCATGAGCGAGCGAAGCGAGCGTCAGATTGGGCTCCATGAATTTCTTGTTTTCAATAGCACGCTGTAATTTACGCTGAAGAGGCATGAGTTTTTTCATGTCGTTAGTGGACTTTGTGCCTCGTTTTTGTTCTGTTAACATGATGGAAAAATTGGTTAAATAGTATTAATCTTGTTATTTTTTTTGGAAAGTTGGGGAATGGGGATTAAAAAAATTTGATATTATCAGGGTTGGATTGCTCGGCTTGCTCACGAATACGTCGTCTGCCGTATTTGAACATTTGAAAGCAGAAAACGTAAAAAATGAGCACCAACGCACCGCCTAAAATCGGACTTACTTCGGCCATCATCAGTAGCCCATCGTAGCAGCCATGCAGCAGTACGGGTACGATGAAGATGCGCGATTGTTTATGAGCGGGCAAGTCTCGGAAGGAAATCTGCGAATAGAAATAGCCCATCGCAACAGCAAAGAAGAAATGCCCCGGCACCGCAAAGATTGCTCGTTGAACGGCTACCATTTGCCAGCAGTCGATATTGCCCAAGAGATAGAGAATATTCTCTGTTCCGGCAAACCCCATACCTACGCAACATGCATATACGATGCCGTCAAATCGCTCGTCGAAATGCGGATTATGGCGGAGCAGCAACCATAGCATCAGCAGCTTAGCCGCTTCTTCAGGGATAGCCGCCCCTACGAAAGCGTTCCAAAGGGCTCCCACCCAAGTGGCGGCTTGCCCGGTGATACCCATGCCTCCGATGATAACCTCCAGCACATATGCGATGCCCGCGGAGATTACGCCATAGCCCACCGCCTTCAGCACTTGGCTGAGAGGCTCACGCTCGTATTTATCGCGCAGATAAACGTAAATAACGAGCGCAAATGCCGGTAAGATAGCAGCAAAAATAATCAGATATTGCATCGTCTATATGCTTTGTTGGGTTGGACGTTTGGGTTAGCAACCATTCAATAATGGTACGATATTATTCCATATTGGCAATACAACGTGCGAGCGAGTCGCGCCAATAAGGAATCTCCATGCCGAACGTTACTTTGAATTTCGCCTTATTGAGCACCGAGTAATGCGGCCTCGGCGTCTTACTCGGGTAGTCAGCTGACAAAATCGGACGAACTTGGCAGTCGATAGCGGGTTGCTGAGCTGCAGTAAGGTCGCCTCGCTGATAAGCTCGCAGCACCTCTTGCGAATTGTAGAGACTATGGATTTCGTGCGTAAAATCATACCACGAGCATACGCCCTCATCCGTAAAATGGTAGATTCCCGGATGCCAGGTTTCGTTCTCCATCATCAAGCAAATGGCGGCTGCCAAATCGGCAGCATACGTAGGACTTCCGACTTGGTCAAACACTACGCCCAATTCGTTGCGCTCCTTGCCCAACCTAATCATTGTCTTTACAAAATTCGTGCCAAATTCCGAATACAGCCAAGCTGTGCGAACGATAATCGCATCCGGCAGTATATCGGTTAAAGCCGTTTCACCCGCCATTTTGGTGCGGCCATATGCGGTAGCAGGATGCACCATGTCGCTTTCGCAGTAAGGCTCAAAAGCTTGCCCGTCGAACACATAATCAGTGGATACATGAATCATCTTTGCGCCCACGGCAGCAGCTGCTTCCGCCAGATTGCGAACGGCATCGGCATTGATTTTCAGGGCCGTAGGCTCATCGTCTTCGGCTTTGTCCACATTCGTATATGCCGCACAATTGATAATCATACCTATCTGATTTTCGCGCACAAACTGCATCACGGCCTCGCGATCGGTGATGTCAAGCTTGAGCGAAGGATCATCTGCCAGCAGGTCAGTGAAAAAATACGTATGATTAGAATGGGTCTTGGCGCAAATCTGCAGCGATTGGCCGAGTTGCCCCATTGAGCCGGTTACGAGAATAATCATAATTTAAAAACGTATAAAGCGAATGTGCCGAACGTGTTAGAACAAATCTTTGGGCAATTCGCTCAATAATGGGTGTTTGGTATCTTTCTCAGAGAGAATCATTTCCTGAGCAGGAATCTGCCAATCGATATGCAGATCAGGGTCGGTGAGCAAAACGCCCCCTTCAGCTTCGGGGTGGTAGAGTTCATCGCATTTATACGCAAAAAGCGCCTTCTCCGAAAGCACCGAGAAACCGTGAGCAAAGCCTTTGGGAATGAAAAACTGCTTATGGTTTTCTCCGCTCAGCACAACCGCAAACGACTGGCCATAGGTAGGCGAATCGCTCCGCAAATCGAGCGCCACATCCAGCACTTCGCCCATGATGCAACTCACCAGTTTAGCTTGCGAGTAGGGCGGTTTTTGAAAATGCAGACCGCGCACTACACCTCGGCTGGAGAACGACTGATTGTCTTGTACAAAGCGCACGCGAATGCCGGCAGCGTCATAGCGCGACTCGTTGTAGGTCTCTGAAAAATAACCACGCGAATCGCCATACACGTCGGGCTCGATAATCTTCAGTCCTGCTATTGGAGTATCCGTTACTTTCATAAAAATGATTATTTCCTCTGAAAAGGACTGCAAAGGTACGAATTTATTTGCATATTACCAAATTTTTCCGTAACTTTGCAGCAAATTTTTTAAATTATGATGAATTGGACACAACTTATTACCAATAAACGCCTCGGATTGGAGCATTTGCACAACAAACAGAGCGATATTCGTTCGGATTTCGAGCGCGACTATGATCGTATCATCTTTTCCGCTCCATTCCGCCGTTTGCAAAACAAAACGCAGGTTTTTCCGCTTCCGGGGAGTATCTTTGTTCACAACCGTCTGACGCATTCTTTGGAGGTATCCACTGTTGGCAGAAGCCTTGGTAGTAGGGTGGCGCAAAAGCTAGCTGAGCGGTATCCGGATTGCGCGAATCATCTCAATCAGATACCCAGCATTGTGCAGGCCGCCTGCTTGGCGCACGATATGGGGAACCCGCCTTTTGGGCATTCTGGCGAACAAGCTATCGGCACGTTTTTCTCAGAGGGAGAGGGCAGAGATTTTCAGCATTTCGTAACGCCTGACCAATGGGAAGATTTCACGCATTTTGAGGGCAATGCGAATGCGTTCCGACTGCTGGCGCACCAGTATCTCGGTCGCAGAGAGGGTGGGTTTGTGCTCACGTATTCCACGTTGGCTTCTATCGTGAAGTACCCGTATGAGGCCAAATATTCGCCAGCGGGGAAGCAGAAATTCGGCTTTTTTCAGCAAGACAAACCGCTCTACGAACGCATAGCCGCTGAACTCGGCATCTGCAAGCAGGTGGGTGATGAACGCAAGTATGCGCGCCATCCGCTCGTGTATTTGGTGGAGGCAGCCGATGATATCTGCTATGAGCTTATGGACTTGGAAGATGCATCCAAACTGCACATCATCTCTACGGATACCGCCCTCCATCTCTTCCTCGGTTTCTTCTCTGAAGAACGCAGGGAGCATCTGCGTGTGCATTGTGACCGACTCGAAGATCCGAATGAGAAATTGGCATACTTGCGCAGTTGCGCTATTGGCGCATTGGTGGATGCGTGTGCAGAGGCGTTCATGGCTTGCGAGCCGCAAATCATGGTAGGCGAATTGCAGCAACCGCTGATTCGTCAGTTGCCCGAGCCGCTCGGCAGCGCGTATGCGGCATGTGCGGATATTTCCGTAAAACAGATTTATCGCGCACGCATGGTGCTGGATATTGAGTTGTCGGGTTATCGCGTAATCTCCGAATTGCTCCGATGCTATATCCATGCGGCCTTCAGCCCTACTACCGCTTACTCGCATCAGTTGCTCAATCGCGTGCCCTCGCAATATGATGTGCGGGCGGAGCGACCTTACGACCGCATCCTTGCTGTCTTGGATTTTATCTCGGGCATGACCGATGTGTATGCGCTCGACCTCTACAGGATGATTCAGGGTATAGAAATACCGAAATTGTAAACGCACATTTTTCTTACGAAGTTTCCTGAAAATGCAGTTAAGGTGCTCAATTTGAGCGCCTTAACTTATTTGAGTATCTCTTCAATCTCTTTTTCATCGAAAGAGGGGAACCATGTTTGCAGTTTGAGCCGAGCTTGCTGCTCCACTTCGGGCGTGATATGCACTCTGATGGAGTGAATAGCCGTAAGCAGGGCTGTAAAATCATCGGCAAAACCTGCCAATGGGATTGCGTCAGGGATAAGGTCTAATGGCAGAATGAGATAGCCCAATGCACCAATAATGAGCGTTTTTTCTTTTACGCTCACCTGCTTCGAGAGCAGCACGTAATAGAGCAGAAGTGTGGCATACACGGTTTTCAAACCGGCTTTCTTGGCAAAGCGCTTGAGCTTATCCGTCAGCCCTGCCTCAGAATAATACTTCTGATATTTGGCGAGTTGGTTTTCTTTCATTGGATTAATAGTTAGGAAGTCAAAATCCATCACACAAAAAGCGTGCCGATTATGTCAACTGCCATAACGACCTGCCATTAAAAGTTGACAACGAATCCCGCATGCACATTGATGCCAGCCTGTGCGTAGAACCAAGGCGAGTGGTAAAACTCGTTGGTGTCCTCAAATCGGCAAGCCCAGTTGCCGCCATTGGAAGCGTACTTGGCGTTGAAGATATTGTTCACTTGGCAAAGCAGACGAATAGAGGGGCATCGAGCAGGGAGCGGGAGCTCGTAAGAGAGGTTGAGATTGGTGGTGGAGTAGGGCTTGAGCGATGCCTCGTCTGACATGGTGTTGTCCAAATACTGCTTGCCTACAACCGATGTCTGGATGGTAGCCATGAAGCCGTGGGTGTTAAACGTGAAGAGGTTGCCGGCTATGATAGAAGGCGACATCGCGATATCCACATTGCCGAGCTGCACTTCCACTTGGCTGTCACCACCGCTCCAGTCGCTCTGATATGCATCATACCAATCGGAGTGGTTGAGAATGCGGTTGCGGCTCAAAGTGAGGGTACCATCCCAGCGGAACCACTTGGTGAACTCTACGCCAAAGGTCAACTCTGCACCCATGCGATACGAATCCTTCACGTTCTTCGTGAGGTAAGCACCGGTAGAAGAATACTTGCCGGTAAGCACGAGCTGATTGTCGTAATCCATGAAATAGAGGTTGAGTCCAACGCCCCATGCTTTGTCGTTCTTCCCCCACAGTCCGCTATACGAATAGCCCAACTCATAGTCGTAGAGTCGCTCGGGCTTCTGGATATCGTGCATACCTGCCTCGGTGTAGTTCTTGCGGTTGGGTTCGCGGTTGGCAATGGCAAACGAGCCATAGAGCAAGTGGCCGTGATTCTCATACGTCAAACCGGCTTTGGGGTTGAAGAAATGGAATTGCTCATGGATAGCTAAGTCACCGCGGTCTTCATCATTGGTGCCATCGATGCGGTAATCTACATAGCGGTATTGGAGGTCGCCATAGAGGGTCAAGCGCTCCTGCGCACGATGGATGATGAACCAGTTGGCTTTGAGGTAGGTGTTCACGTCCGTCTTGCGACCCTGGTTGCGGTAATACTCGTAGTCAAACGGCAACGCATAGGGGTAGAGGCTGTCTCTAATCCAAGTGATATTGCCAAAGTGGTCACCGATATAGTGGTTGGCTGCAACGCCAAACTGCGCATTGGCAGCCTCATCCGTGAACTTCACGCTGGCCACTCCACCGAAGAAATGGTTGTTCATGTTCTTCAAGCGGATATAGTCGGTTTTCTTGTGGGTATTGCCATCGGCATCCACAAACGACTGCAAGCCGATAGACGTAAATTTCTTGTTTTCTTTGTACTGCTCATAGTAGCCACCGCCGTGGGTGTAATGGAGCGTTACAGCGGTCGTCCACTGCGGGTGCCAGCGCTGGTTCCAATGCAGCTGCACGTGCTGCTGCCAGTAGTTGTCGTTCTGGTTCTTGTAATATGCCTCATTGCCCTCATCGTCGGTGTATTTGCCAGCAGGGTTATAGCGGCGGTCAGCACCTTCAAGGCCGTAAGCCGTGTTGTAATCCACGCCATCCCACGCCATGTACGTCTTTTCCTTGCCGCCAAAGAGCTCTACATAGGCTTCGGTTTTCTTGGTGAAATAGCCAAACGAACCGCTATATGAATAGAGGTCAGACGCAGCGCGATAGAGGAAACCATCGGAGTTGACTTTGGAGAAACGCGCAGTTGCGTAGAAGTTATTGGGCAGCTTTACGCCAGCGCTTACCATCTCGCGGAAGGTGTTGTACATACCGCCATTGAAGCCGACAGTGAAGTGGTTGCAGGTGTCGTAAACGAAGGTGTTCATGTTTACGCTTGCGCCAAACGAAGCCGAGCCGTTGGTCGAGGTGCCTACACCACGCTGCACATCTACGCTGCTCAATCCGCTGGCCATATCGGTGAGGTTCACCCAATAAACGAGTTGGCTCTCGGAGTCGTTGAGCGGCACATCGTTCATGGTCATATTGATGCGGCCATGGTCGGTACCACGTACGCGGAAGTAGGAGTAACCAATGCCCAAACCATCGTCAGACATCGTTACGAGTGAGGGGGTCATCTGCAAAAGGTAGGGCAGGTTCTGACCCGTGTTTTCGCGGTTGAGGTCCTCTTTCTCAATCACCTCATGGTTGGAGGTCGTCTGACGCACGCGTTGTGCAGTCACCTCTACATCATCGAGGTCATTCATCATCACAGTGAGCGTGTCAGCTCCTTGAGCCGACAACGAGCTGGCCGCCAATGCAGCCAAACAAATCAGGATTTTTTTCATACACCTATTATATATTATATTTATATAGTAGGGGTATGCACGCAAAGAGATAGGAATTGCCTTCCGTTGACTGCATTACCAGCCTACGTTCAATGGGTATAATCTCAGCCTTGCGGCACCCCTGCTTGCCCTTGCGGGCTATTTTATATATTATTGGTTGATTTTATATGCGAAACTAACGTACCAACCCCACTCATGCATCTTGTAGCTGTCAGCCGAGCGGAGCATGTTGTTAAGTCCAAAGTCATAACCGGCTACGAGTCGATAACGATCCCATTCCAAACCACCGCCCAAGCCAAACGACACATGGCTGCGGTAGAGTTCAGGATAACGATTATGATTGCTGATTACCACCCCCTCCTGAATCAGCCACTCGCGGGTGGGGTCGCTCAGGTGGTCGCGGATAAAGTCCAATTCGGCCAAACCTACGCGCATTTTGGGGCCGGCATAGAAAAACATATTCAGTTTCTGCCATAGCTTTTGCGTATAGTACGCGCGCACGGGTATTTCTAAATAGTATTGATTGATACCATGGCGGAGATACTCCTCCTGCACCGTCTCTGCGTTTTGCGAGCGCCAGTGTTGCTCTATCTGACCATAGGTGATGCCCGCACCAAGACCCGTTTGGATACTGAAATGATAGGGGAGATTGAAATCCGCCGTGAACGCGAGTTTTACGCCATGCAGGAAGGGATTGCACCACGAATCGCTGCGCTGCTGATTTTGCTGATAGCCCACCTCAAAGCGATAATCCACCGAGAAATGATACACTTCCTTCTCCTTCTTTTCTTTGCGAGTGGGGTCAAAAAACTCCTGCTGACGATTGATCTCGCCCGCACCTACACGCGCTTTCTCCTCATCGGTCAACTGAGCAAAAAGCGGCATCGCCGACATACATATGAATAGCAATAAATAAATTCGTTTCAGCATATAAATTCGAATGATTTTTCAAAATCGAGGACAAAGGTACTACTTTTTTTTGAAATATCAACAAAAATCAGGCTAAAATGCATTTTTTAGCCTAAAAATTTGGTAGAATAACGAAAAATCACTACCTTTGCAGCAAAATTTTAATATTTTTTAACTTTATTTTTTAACTTTAATTCAAAACAACATGAAGAAAATGATGATTGCCGTAGCGCTTATGGTAAGCGCATTGGCTTTTACGGCTTGCAATGGCGAAGGTTGCTACAAAATTACCCTCAAATGGGGTGACCAGTCGAACGTTATTTACGTTTATGGCGACAGCGAATATGTCGATGCTGCTATCGATAAAGCCAAAGCAGCTGCGGAACTCGTAGGTGCAAAAGACATCAAGGTGTCTCGCCAAAAGGTAAATAAGAGCCAGGAAGACTGCTTCTAACAGGGACTCTAAGCGCAATGTGGCATTCGGTGGTTGCTGCAGGCTCCACCGCTCTTCGGTGCGGAAAACGTGCTTATTATTGGTCGTTTTCTGCACTTTTTTTGATTTATATGCGCTTTTTTTACACAAAAACGCATTTTTTTTGCAGAAAATTTGGTCAGTTCAAAAAAAAGTAGTACCTTTGCAGCCGCTTACGAGAAATACGTCAAGCATGGCGCGTTCGTATATCGGTTAGTACACCAGATTTTCATTCTAGTAAGAGGAGTTCGACTCTCCTACGCGCTACACGGGTGAATTAAATTTTAGGCAGCTACGCGCTGCCTCTTTAATGCAAACACGGATAGGTAACAGGGTATCGTGAATGCCCAATTTGTAAAACTTTAAAACAACAAACAAAATGGCAAACCACAAGTCTTCCTTGAAGAGAATTCGCCAAACCGAGAAGCACAATCTCCGTAATCGTTATTACGCTAAGACGATGCGTAATTTCGTTCGCGATCTCCGCAAGACCACTGATAAGGCTGAGGCTGCAGCTATGCTCCCCAAGGCAGCAAAGATGCTCGATAAGCTCGCTAAGCGCGGTATCATCCATGCTAACAAGGCAGCTAACCTCAAGTCCAAGCTCGCTAAGCGCGTTAACAAGCTCTAATAAGCGAAGCTTCTTTCCCACAAGAGACATCCTCATGGATGTCTCTTTTTTTTCTACATGTTCCTGCTGTCTTTTCCGCAAAAAGTAGACACTATTATCCGCCTCCTCCGACCACTGGAACGCGCGCAGCGCCATACCCTTACTCTAAAATGTGTGAACTTTGTGAACTTTGTGAACTTTTGGAAAGAAAAATCCCATCGCAAAAGCGGTGGGATTTTCTTATTTATCCGCAGCAGAATTTTCGGGATCTTGCGACGAAGCCTCCTCATGTGCGATATCGTGCGACTTCTTCAGCGAGCCGAAGAGGGCTGCGAGGGCTTGAAACACGGCTACTATGATTTGCCATGCGTTCACTTTCTTATCTTTCTTTGCCATAGTTTTAAAAGAACAAAATTTTTCAACGGGCTATGCCCTATTA
>JALFZG010000040.1 GCA_022784645.1 Bacteroidales bacterium | reverse complement strand
TGCTATTTATACCAATCCTAAATCAGCTTTAGCATTGGCCAGTTCGGTGAAGATCTCATTGGCGAAAGCGTGCGGATTGAAGTAGCGCGTGAGCTCTACCTTACGCATGTACACCATCAGACGACCATCCGGCGTGAGGTTGATGTTCAGCCGTTTTTCCCCACGCCGTTTCACAAGTCAGGGGACAACTGCCCCACAAGTCAGGGGACAAGCCATTGCCATGTCAGAAAAAAGCAGTAATTTTGCACTCGCATTCGTCGGAGATGGCTTCGCTAACGAAAGTCTCTTCCCGGGTCAGAGACTTAAGCGCTCCGCATCTCCTCCTCTCCCCATTCGAGCATAGCTCTCTGGGGGCCCCGATTAAATCGGCGAGCGACCAAGGCCTCTGCTCTCCCCAAAAATCCGAGATTTTCGGGGGCCCCAACGGAGACGCATCGCACGCTCATCGCACGTTCATCGCACGTTCATCGCACACACGTACACGAGTAGCCGCTATGAGCCTTGCGGGCGGAAATAGGACGGAGATAATATCTCCTGCCAACGAACAATACAAGGGCCGCAAGAGAGCCTTGCGGGCGTTCCAAGCGCTTCGCGCGTTCCAGAGGCTGAAGCCTGTTCCAATTGCGCTTCGCGCGCTCCTGATGGTTTCAGATGGTTCCAAGTGGTTCCATTAGCACTTTGCGCTTTTGATATTCCTCGGCCAACGAATAAATTCTGATGCGGATAAATAAGAAAATCCCATCGCAAAGCGGTGGGATTTTTCTTTCTAAAAGTTCACAAAGTTCACAAAGTTCACACATTTTAGAGTAAGGGTATATCCTGCTGTTGGCCGGTGTAGGTGATCTGCTGTACGGAAGAAGAGCCGGGGATGCGAATGACGAACGTGCGCTCGGCCAGCATCCCTGGATAAGCGCCTTGGCGGGCTCCAATCGTGAGCGTATGCTCGGCCTCCGAATAATGCATCGGGATCATGCTATACTCGCCTTTCTCATAGGCATAGGTCGTGCCATCGTCTTCATACAGGCAGAACGAACCATCTGCACCGGGATAAACCATCAGCGTGAGCATATCGGCTTTCTTCTCGCCTACATACTCCTCTACCGGTCCAAACGGCACAATCGAGCCGCCTCGCACATACACTGGCGTGCGGTCGTAAGGGGCGAGCACCGTCTGACTTTCGCCACCATCGCTGATTTTCATGTTCGCATAAAAATCATACCAAACCGTTTCCTTCGGGAAATATACCTCCCACTGGCGCGCACCATACGTATAAACAGGGCAGACCATGAAAGCGGGTCCGAACATAAACTGATAACCGCAGTTGCGTACCTCCTTGTCAGATGCAAAATCCATCACGAGCGGACGGAGCATCGTGTAGTCAGAGAAGTGTACTGCCCCCGCGAGCGAATAGATATACGGCATCATCGCATAGCGGAGCTGGAGGCTGTTGCGGATAGACTGATAGGCAGGATGGCCCTCTGGGGCGATGTTCCACGGCTCACGGAAGGGGAACTGACCATGTGCGCGGTACATAGGCGTGAACACACCCCACTGATGCCAACGCGCATTTAGCTCGCGCCATTCCTTCAGGTCGGCATTCTCCTCGCCCGTTTGGTCAAAACGTTGCTGAGCAGCCGCATAACGCGTTTCCACCGAGAAACCGCCAATATCCTGACTCCAATAGGGGATGCCCGCTACGGAGAAATTCAGGCCGGCCGTGATCTGCGCCTTCATATCTTCCCAACGCGTACCGATATCGCCCGACCAGGTGGCCGTGGAATAGCGTTGCTGTCCGCAGAAGCCGTTTCGAGTAAGCAAGAACACACGCGCATCCTCCTTGCCGAGTTCCGCCTGCGTGCGACGCTGACCATCGTAGATAGCCTCAGCATTCACGAGCGCATAGGCGTTGAAAAACTCATCCGACGAACCGAGATAGGTAGGACCACAAAGCAGCTTGCGATAGGCGATGGGCGTACAGTCGCGCACATTGGGCTCCGAGGCATCCATCCACCACGCATCCATACCCATCACACCGAGGTTCTCCCAGAGTTGACGCCAGAAGATCTCGCGCGCTTCGGGCTGGTAAGCATCGTAAAACGCATAGGGGTAGCCCAACCAATCGATGAGGCTGTCCTTGAGCGACTGCTGATAGATATAGCCTTTGTCTTGCAGCTCACGGAAATTGTCGGTCGCGAGGTAATACTTCGGCCAACAGGAGATCATGATGCGGGCGTTTTGACGATGGATAGAGTCAATCATCTCCTGCGGGTCGCTGAAGCGGGCAGGGTCGAACTTAAAGGCACCCCACTGGTCATCTACCCAGTAGTTCCAGTCCATCACGATATTGTCAATCGGCAAATGGCGCTTGCGGAAGCCATCGAGGGCTGAGAGGATCTCATCTTGCGTCTTATAGCGCTCGCGCGACTGCCAATAGCCGTGCGCCCAAGCCGGCATGATAGGTGCCTTGCCCGTGAGTTGACGATAACCGGCAATGACGCGGTCCAAAGCGCCCTTCTCCTCCGGCTGAGAGGTTGTGCAGGTGCCGGCGATGAAGTAATAATCGAGTTGCTGAACCATCTCTTGCCAGAAAGAGAGTTGCTGCTGACGGGCTGGTTCAACGGGCGCATAGGCGCGCAGACCGCAGTACGCCTCACCGCCATCCGGACGCCATTCGATGCGGAGCGAATACGGTTTGCCCGCTTCGAGCTTAACGTTGTACTTACGTGCATTCGGATTCCATGCCGTTCGCCATATCTCGTCAGAGAGCGGCTGGCCATCGATGAAGATACGTTGGTAGCCCGAATAATAATGGCAGAACTGATACTCGCCCGTCTCGCGCGGAGTGATAGTACCTTCGTAGGTCACAGCAGCCGTAGCGAGGGGGAACTGCGGGAGGTTCTTACCCGTAAAGATATCCTCGAAATAGATGGAGTCTTCTCGGCGTACGAGCGTCTCAGCGCCCGGTGCCGTATAAGTGCCGGTGAAGGCTCCGGGTTGGCCATTCTTATCTGCGATATCAAACACAGCGTGCAGCTGGCTATAGGGCAATGGGTTGCCGAATCGGCAGAGCGAATAGGTATCGAAGAGGATGCCGTAGCCCTCACTGGAGAGGATAAAGGGCAACGAAACCTTCGTGTTGTACTGAAAGAGTTCTTCGTTTCTCCCCTTCCAGTTCCACTCATCGCCTTGGTGCTGTCCTAAGCCATAGAGGCCCTCCTCGGGGTAGAGGTTGGCGAAGAGCGAGCGCACCGTCCATCCGGTGTAGGTCTCGGGCGTGCCATCAGCATGCACCTGCGTGCACGAATACGGCTCAAACGTAGTGGCACCTGCCTCCTCCTGAAGGAGAGGCTTGCCACTGAGGTCGGTGAACCACACCTGGCCGTTGGTTTGCAGCACATAGGCGCGGAGAGCTGCTGTAGAGAGCACAAAGGTGTCGCCACGTTGCTCCACTTGGTATTCAGGCATAGCCGGTTGATCAACAATCATCAAGCTCGGCTGGTCAGCAAAAGCGTCTTCAGCGGTAGCCGACACGCGGATGATGGCATCTGAGATGGGCAAAAGGCGCACCATCTTCGGGCCGTTCGCTTGCGGCTCGGTCACGCGCACCACCACCCCTTCCTGCTTGGCACATGAGGCGAGGAGCGCAATCAACATAAGTAATATTATCGGTTTACGCATACAATATTTTTAGGGTTATTGCGTTATTTCTTTTTCCAAAGAGCCGTCATATCCTCGAGCGTCTTGCCCTTGGTCTCGGGTACAAGTCGCCAAACGAAGACGGCTGCTACGAGGCAGAAAATGCCGTAGAGAGCGTAGGTGAACGCAGGGCTCCAATTATACAACGGCACGAACGTGGAGCTCACCAGGAAATTGGATATCCACTGGAAAGCCACAGCTATCGCTACTGCACCGCCGCGGATAGTGTTGGGGAAAATCTCTGCGATGAGCACCCAGCAGATGGGACCCCAAGAGAACATGAAGCTGGCCGAATAGATCATGATGCAGATTACGCTCACGAACGGCGGCAGCGTCACCACTTGACAAAGGGCAAAAGCCAATGCGCCAACAGCCATGCCTATCGAGCCCACGATGAGCAGCGGTTTGCGACCAAGTTTCTCCACAGTGAAGATGGCTACAAGCGTAAAAGTGATATTCACTACGCCCATCATCACGGTCTGCACCATGGGGTCGCCCATTCCTACCGACTCGAAGATACGAGGCGCATAATAGAGCACCGCATTGATGCCTACCACCTGCTGGAAGACAGAGAGCATGATGCCAACGAAGATCACGAGCGGACCATAGGTGAGCAGCGGCTCGGTCTTCTCCACCGCAGTAGCTTTGATCTCCGCGAGAGTCTTGCGAGCCACCTCTTCGCCGTTGATCTTCGTGAGCACTCGGAGCGCTTCGTCGTCTTGTCCGCAGAGCGCCAGATATCGAGGCGTTTCAGGAACAAAGCAGATAAGCACGGTGAAGAGTCCGGCCGGCACAGCCTCCGAGACGAACATCACGCGCCAGCCTACGGCCTGCGTCCAAGCAACAAGGTCGGGGAGCGACTGCATTGCCCAACGCACAATCAGGTAATTGACAAAATACACCACAAGTTGACCGAAGATGATAGCAAACTGGTTCCAACTCACGAGCGTGCCGCGTTTGTCAGCCGGTGCCACCTCCCCGATATACATCGGGCAGATAGCCGATGCAAGGCCCACACCAATGCCGCCCAACACGCGATACAAGTTGAACGCCATCAGCAGGTTCTTTGCAGGTACGCCTTTTTCAAAGAAAAGAAACTCCGGATAATACGAGCCTAGCGCTGAAAGGAAGAAAAACACTCCCGCGAGAATAAGCGAGCGCTTACGTCCCAAACGCGAGGCGCAGATGCCCGACAGCATGGCACCAATGATACAGCCAATGAGGGCAGAGGAGGAGGTGAAGCCGTGGAGGAAATTGGTGTATTCAAAGTCCGATGCGCCCATGAAGAACGCTTCCAACCCCTTCTCCGCACCCGAGATAACGGCCGTGTCGTAGCCGAAGAGCAAACCGCCCAATACGGCTACGAGCACGATGCCAAACAGATATGATTTGTTTTTCATTCTATGAGATTTTGGGTAAGCGAATGTTTACGGTGCACGTATTAGAGATACATGTTTACGATAGCTTCATAGAGTTCCTGCTTACCGCTGGTCTGACGCGGTTCGCCGTTTTCCTTAGCATACGCTACCACCTCTTCGAGGGTCAGTTTGCCCTCTTCAAACGCCTTACCCTTACCGCCATCAAACGAAGCATAACGCTCCTTGAGCATAGCCGGCAGCGGCGACTGCTCGAGGATAGCCGCAGCGTTGAGCAGGGCTTTCGCCATGGTGTCCATAGCAGCGATATGGGCGATGAAGATATCCTCGAGGTCGGTAGAGTTGCGGCGCGTCTTAGCGTCGAAGTTCGTACCGCCATCGGTGAATCCGCCATTGCGGATGATCTGCAGCATGGCCTGGGTCATCTCATACTGGTCGATGGGGAACTGGTCGGTATCCCATCCGTTTTGATAATCGCCACGGTTAGCATCAATCGAACCGAGCATGCCGTTATCCACTGCTACGCAGAGCTCGTGCTCGAACGTGTGGCCAGCGAGGGTAGCGTGGTTCACCTCGATATTGAGCTTGAAGTCCTTATCGAGATGATGCGCGCGGAGGAAGCCCATTACGGTCTCTGCATCTACGTCATACTGATGCTTGGTGGGCTCCATCGGTTTGGGCTCGATGAAGAACGTGCCTTTGAAGCCTTGCTTGCGGCCATAGTCGCGAGCGATGGTGAGCATCTGTGCCAAGTGCTCTTTCTCGCGTTTCTGATCGGTATTGAGGAGCGACATATAGCCTTCACGTCCGCCCCAGAACACATAACCGGTACCGCCAAGCTCGATGGTAGCGTCGATAGCGTTCTTAATCTGCACAGCTGCACGAGCAACCACATCGAAGTCCGGGTTGGTAGCAGCACCGTTCATATAGCGCTTATGGCCGAACACGTTAGCCGTGCCCCACAGCAGACGGATGCCGGTAGCAGCCTGCTTCTCTTTCAGATAAGCTACGATAGCCTTCATGTTGGCTTCATATTCCTCAATGGTAGCTGCCTCGGCTACAAGGTCGGTATCATGGAAGCAATAATACTCGATGCCCATCTTCTGCATGAATTCAAAGCCGGCATCTACGCGCTGCTTAGCAACGGTAAGAGCATCGGTGCCTTCAGCCCAAGGGAACGTCTTGGTGCCACCACCAAACTGATCGCCACCTTCTGCACAAAGGGTGTGCCACCATGCCATGGCGAACTTCAGCCACGCTGACATGGGCTTGCCCATCACTACGCGATTGGCATCATAATAACGGAATGCGAGAGGGTTTTTGCTTTCAGCACCCTCGAACTGGATCTTCGTGATCTCGGGAAAATACGTTTTCATATTGATTTGTTTTTAGGGGTTAACTATCTTGGGATGGGTGCGTCACACGCACCCTGTTATATTAACGTAACGAAGCACGGAAACTTCCCTCTCCCCACAAAAGGGGAGGGTTATTTGCAGTCAAGCTCTTTTTTCCAGCGCTCGTAGGCGGCTTGGAGGGCGGCATTGGGCTGGGGCTCAATGGTGAGGCGGCAGGCGAGCGAAGCGAAAGCATCGTCCGGACGAGCGTATAAGCCAATGCCAATACCTGCACCACGTGCCGCTCCTTGGGCGCCATCAGTGTCGAGCAATAGGATACGTGCTCCGGTGATGGCGGCCAGGGTCTCGCGGAAGATAGGCGAGAGGAAGAGATTGCCATAGCCTGCGCGGATGGTAGTGGTGGATATGCCCATTCTATTCATAATCTCCATACCATAGGCGAAAGCAAAAGCGATACCTTCGTGTGCAGCACGCAAGATGTGTGCGCGCGTGTGGCGGTTGAGCTGCAAGCCGAGGATGGCGCATGCGCTCTCCTTGTTCTCCAACACACGTTCCGCACCATTTCCGAAGGGGATAATGGTCAAGCCGTCAGCCCCTGCTGGCGCAGTTGCGGCCAGCTCGTTGATCTGCTCATACGAGAGGTCAGAGGCAATGTTTCTGCGTAACCAGGCATTGAGAATGCCTACGGCATTGATGCACAACAATACCCCTACGTTGCCATTCACATGCACAAACGGATTGACGCGGCTCTTCATGTCGAACACAGGGTCAGCCGATACGGCATACACTACTCCGGATGTGCCACCGGTAGCGGCTACCTCGCCGGGGTTGAGAACACCGAGGGAGAGGGCGTTGTTGGGCTGATCTCCCGCGCGATAACTCACGGGGATGCCGGCAGGCACACCTATCTCAGCCGCTGCTTCAGGGCTGACGTAGCCCTGTACGGCAAACGTAGGTACGCAGGTAGCGAGTTTGCTTTCATCCAAGCCCATAGCTTCGAACAGCTCGTGCGCAATGCGTTGCTCTTTATGATCCCACATCATGCCCTCGGAGAGCCCACTGATGGTGGTGGTGCGCTGTCCGGTAAGCCGATAAGCGATATAATCGCCGGGGAGGAAAGCGGTGGTGGTGCGGTCATAGATTTCGGGCTGATGGTCTTTCACCCATGCGAGTTTGGCGGCCGTAAAATTGCCGGGGAGATTCAGCAAATGCTCCAAGCACCATTCGTGGCCGAGTTTATTAGCAGCCTGCTCGCCGTAGCGAACGGCACGTGAGTCGCACCAGATAATTGCTTCGCGCAGCGGTTTACCCGCCGCATCCAAACAAACGAGGCCGTGCATCTGATAACTGATACCGATAGCTTTGACCGCTGCCGCAGCTTCCGGATGACGAGAAAACAGCTCACGAGCGGCAAGCTTCAGATTATCGTACCACATCTCGGGCGCCTGCTCCGCAAAACCCGGTTCAGGCGACGAAATCAACTGTTCGGTCTTAGGATAAAACGTGGCATCGAGGCATTGACCATTTGCCTCGTTGACCAATGCAGCTTTTACGGAAGAGCTGCCTATATCGAATCCAAGTAACATCGCGTTAGATTATCGATTGACTATGTGTTATTTATAGGTGGAGCGAAATTTTGAAACCACCTATAGTATTATCTTTCTTATTGATCAGTCTCAAGCGCTTATTTCTTCAAGCGGATGACGGTGAAGGAGCGAGGAGCCAGGTTGAGCGAAGCGGCAGGAAGGCTGAGCATCTGTTCAGTTATTTGCGGACTTACGTGCTCCTCATGTCCGATATTATCCGCCTGGTCGTCATCCGATTGGAGCGTTGTAATGGTAGCGTTGCGCGTTCCTTTCAACCCATGCAGATTCAAGGTGATATTCGCCTCACTACGTGCCACATTCACGATTTTTACGATGATCTCGCCTGTCGGTTTATCCAACACCGCAGTGGCATATACCCCATTTTGTCCGGCTACGGGTGC